>DHMN01000003.1:29557-65283 GCA_002405805.1 Cyanobacteria bacterium UBA4641
TCTGTTCCTACTTGGTGTTTCAGGGTCTTTTCCATTTAATAATTTAGCAATAATTACTTAGCCTAATAATGATTATTGAAAAGATTCTGAATCAAGTTCAGAATGACATAGACCTGTGTGTTACATTTAAAATGCTGAAACTAATTTTTTAAGGAGAATAATTTAAATGGTGGGCTAGTGCCCACCCTGCAATTTATAATTATTTTTTCCATCTTTACTTTGTCACAATGGACATAATGTAATTACCATTGAAATACTTATTAGCAACTTCGATAATGTCCGCATCCGTCACACTGTTTATCAAATCCGCATATTTTTCTTTGAACTCATAACCTCTTGCTGACACCTCATACCAACCGGTATTAGAGGCTTTGTCCAAATTGGTTTCCAAACCGATAACATAGTTTCCGATAAGTTTTTCCTTTGCATCCTTTAACTCTTTATCACCAACATATTCGGTTTTGAGTTTTTCGATTTCAGAGAACAAACCTTGTTTTGATTTTTCCAAAGTCGCCGGATTTGTACCAATATACATCATAAAACTACCGCGCAAAACATTTGGTGAATACCCTGTACCAAGTTGATAAGCCAAACCTTCTTGTTCTCGCAAATCCTTAAACAATCTTGAGCTCATGCCTGTACCCAAAATTGAATCAATTACCTGTAATGTCGCATAATCTTTTTCACTCAAAACACCGTCTGTTTGCCATCCTAAAAGAATCCAAGCAGTTTCTGTCGGCATTTTTATTGTATTTGTTCTAGGTGTTGTTATACGAGGGATTTTTGAATCATAAGCTTTGTAATCAAAAGTTTGGCTATCGGCTTTTGGTTCAAAAATTTTATTCAAATCTTGAATTGTTTTGTCTTTATCAATATTGCCGTTGATTGAAATAACGATATTTTTAGGGTTAAAGATTTTGGTATAATATTCAATAATATCTGATTTTTTGATATTTGGAATATTTTTTTCTAGCACTTTTGATGAAATTGAATATGGCGTATTTTTGTAAATCATATCGCGATATTCCTCAATTGCCTGCTTGATTGGCACATCTTTGCTAGTTTTTATTGCACTTAATTTATCAGATTTCACCTTTTCAATTTCATAATCATCAAATACGGCATTATTAACAACTTCATTCAACAATTCCATAGTTTTGTCATATTCATCTTTTGTTGTCAAAACTGTTATAGAAAAAGCATCCGCCCCAACTGACGGCACTATTTTTATACCATTGTCTTCTAACACTTGAGAAAGCTCTAATGATGTGTAATTTTTTGTACCCTTCATCATTGTTGCAGCAGTTAAATTCGCAGTTCCTGCAATTTTATCTAATAACTGTCCGCCTTTTGCATAAATACTGATTGCAATAATATCATTTGAACTGTTTGGAGTGTAAAGCATTGTCGCACCATCTGATAATTGATATTTTTGTGTGCCATTGCTTTCACTGACCAATTCGGCAGTTCCTAAATTTTGAGTCTTGTTTGCAACCGGAATATTTTTTGAAGATTCAGGCAAAATTATAGATACAGCACTTTTATTTTCGCCTAAATATTTATTGGCAACTCTTTTAACTTCTTCTTTTGAAACTGATTTAATTTTATCTATATAAGAGTCATAGAACTTGATATCATTAGTCAAAGCCATAGTATAGCCGATTTCTGTTGCAATATTTGTGATTGATTCTCTTGAATAATAAGTGTTTCGCTCAATGATATTTTTTGCAAGATTCAATTGTTCATCAGTCACACCTTTGTCTTGGATTTTTTTAATTTCGTCAAATATTGCACTTTGGACTTGTTTGCATTTTTCAGGTTCAAAATTTGCTGAAATATAAAATATTCCATCATCTCTGAATGTTGAATTGCCTGCATCTACAGAAAATGCCAAGCGTTTTTTCTCTTTCAAAACCTGATTCAACACAGATGACCTGCCATCACCTAAGATTGTTGATAATACATCCAATGCATAAGAATCATTATCATCAATAGGAGTGCCTCTAAAACCAATCACCATATACCCTGATTCTGTCTTGATATATTCAACTTTTTTCTGCTGAGTTGTCAATTGAGATTCTTTTGGATAAATTGTTTTGGTTTGTTTTTTATATTCTGCATTAAAAACTTCTTTTATGCGCTCAAGGGCATGATTTGTATCAACATCACCAACAACGATTGTAATCATATTTGACGGAGAATAATGAGCGTTATAGAAATTCAAAACTTGGTCTCTTGTAATAGTTTCAATAACATCACTTCTGCCGATAACTTTTCTTTTATACGGATGATTTGTATACATCATAGAGTTTAAATTTTCTTGAAGAATTCTTGTTGGAGAAACCAAATCTTTGTTAATTTCTTCTAACACGACTTTTCTTTCTTTTTCCATCTCATTGCGCGGAATCAGTGGATGCATCATCATATCACCATGCAATTCCATTGCCAAATCAAAATCTTTTGACGGAATAGTTACATAATAATGTGTGAAATCCTTACTTGTTGCAGCGTTTGTTATTGCACCTTTTGTTTCAAGAATTTGGTCAAATTCCCCCGGTTCGTGATTTTTTGTTCCTTTAAAGAACAAATGTTCCAAAAAGTGCGCCACACCGTTATTTGAATCATCTTCATCTATGGAACCGGTTTTAATCCAAGTGTCAATAGTTACAATCGGATTATTTTTAACCTCTTGGATTACAACAGTTTGTCCGTTGTCCAATTTGAACATTTGAGCCGACGCTGCCCATACGGTATTTCCACAGATTACGATTGCCGCAATTATGATAAATTTCTTCATGATAAACCATCCTTCTTAAATGATTATATTTAATTAACAAATTTATAATATACCCTAATTGACTAGATTTAGCCACATGGAATTTCTTGTAATATGTTTGTTGATTTGAATTTCTTTGGGGATTTTAGCATAATATATTCTTTCAAAGCTTCAAATGTCACCGTACAAACTTTTTCATTCGCTTTTTGTTCATACTCGCCACGTTCGTCAAAATCATTTATTGACATTTGTTTGAAAAAGTCTCTCAATTTGTAAGGCAGTTGTTTTTTGTTGTAATGCACTGAACCAACACAATCCGCACAAATAATGCCACCCATATTAGGGACAAAATACATAGTTTCATCTGCTACGTCATGGTGACAGCATAAGCATCTATCAAGTTCAATCGAAAAGCCTGATTCAATCATCATTTTCAATTGAAATTTAATTACGGCAAGCAAAATGTCAACTTTATTTTCTGCAACTGATATCGTATTCAAAGTTTTGTACAATAAATTATAAATAACCTCTGAACATGGGTCTTCTTCAATTCCAAAGTTATTAACAACCTCTGTTACATACATTGAATAGCAAATTTTATCTATATCTTGACGAGTTTTGTAGAAAGAATTAACAACTTCTGCCTGACAAATCGTATCAAGATTTCGACCTTTATGTAACATCAAAGTATTTGCAACAAGCAAATCCATACGGGCACCCAACTTACTCTTAGGTTTCTTAACCCCTTTAGCTACCCCCTTGATTAGTCCTTTGTCTTTCGAATACATAACAATAATTTTGTCTGATTCGCTCAAATTGTAGGACTTTAGATTAATTGCGTCTGTTACAAAACTGTTTTGCATTATCCTTTTTGTGCACTTGTTCCGTGGTAAATACCTCTCATCATTTGTTCAAGTTCAGATTTGTTATCTGAGTATTGAAGAGCAATTTCTTGAGAAATTTTACCCTCATTAAATAATTTGTACAATGACATATTCATTGTTGTCATGTTGTTGAATGAACCTTTCTTAACAAGTTCATAAATTTGTTCCAATTCATCCTTTTGAATAAAGTCTTTTACTGTCGGAGTTACAACAAGAATCTCAGTTGCAGGAACTCGAGAACCGCCTTCAATTGTCGGTACAAGTTTTTGAGAAATTGTACCACGAAGAGTATTTGCAATCTGACTTCTTACAAACGGTCTTTCATTAGGGTCAAACAAGTTGATAATACGAGCAACTGTTTGAACTGAATCGTTTGTGTGAATTGTTGATACAACAAGGTGACCTGTTTCAGCAGCCTTCAGTGCTGATTCTACAGTCTCTCTATCACGAATTTCACCGATGAAGATAACATCAGGGTCTTGTCTTAATGCGTATTTAACACCATCAGAAAATGACGGAGTATCAATCAACAATTGACGTTGTGAAACAATTGATTTTTTATTTGAAAAGATAAATTCGACAGGGTCTTCAATAGTAACGATATGTTTTGAAGTTGTCGCATTTATATAATCAATCAAAGATGCGATTGTTGTTGACTTACCTGAACCGGTAGGACCTGTAACAAGTACAAGACCGTTGTTGAAAGATGCAAACTCTTCTAAGGTTTCAGGTAAGAACAATTCTTTAAAAGACTTGATATAATATGGAATCGCACGGATAACCATTGCGGTTTTACCCAACTGACGACTCATATTGATACGGAATCTTGAGCAGCCCGGAATTTCGTAAGAAAAGTCGATATCGAAAAATCTTGTAATTCGGTCTTTCAAGTGAGCAGGAGCAACCGTACGGATTACGAACTCAATATCTTCACTTGTTAGTGGAGGAAGATTGATTCTCATAATCTGTCCTGATACACGGATGGCAGGTCTTTCACCTTCACAAATATGCGCATCAGACGCGCCAACTGATACTGCTTGTCTTAAAAAATCTTCAATATAGAAATCGTTACTACTCATAATTCTCTCTTTCCTACCCAACAATATACCATGTTTTTTAGTTTTACACAACAATCTTGATATGGTATCATTCAGATGTTGGAATTATGATAAATATTGATTTTATTAGAGATATAACTCAAAATAAAAACTTCATGATGTTTTTTGCATCAATCACTTTCATGTGTGGAATATTAGCCTGTTTTCACGGTTATGCAATCATCTTTGGCATACTTATTACATTGACACTTTTGACAAGTTACTATCTCCGACTGTTTAGTTTTAGAAAAGTTCTTATACTAATTTTAATCTTTTATTGCGGATTTTTCTTAACATTTTGTAAAATCAAAAGCTACGACGACTTATTTCAAATAGTTCCGATTGAAACATCAATATCAGGCAGAATAGTCAGTATACCGTATTCTGGCGGGAATAACAAAACAAAATTTTTCTTTCAGGTCGACAAAATAAAAGACAAACAAATTTTAGGCAAAACTTTTGTAACGATTTCAGATATTCCAGCAGATGCACCACTAAATATTGGTGAAAAACTGACACTGAAAGGCAAAATCAGAAGACCGTTCAACTCTACAAACCCTTCGCAATTTGATTACAGCGCATATTTGAGAAATTTCAACACTTTTACAACAACTTATGCAAACTATTCTGACGTCAAAATTGAAAAAGATTCTCCAAGCCTGAAATGGAGATTTTTGCAATACTTAAACAACACAAGAAACAGGGTGCTAAAAGTTCACTCACATTATCTAAAAAGTCCAAACCTTGAAATCTTGGGCGGAATTGTTTTTGGTGATGATGCTGTCGCACCTCCTGATTATATCAAAACGTCTTTTATTAATTCAGGTTTGCTCCATATTTTGGCAGCATCAGGGATGAATGTTGCATTTATCTTTACGTTTTGGTTTATAATTCTGAAATTTTTGAAAGTTCCGTATAAACCAAGAGTTTTCACAGGTATGCTTGTTGTTATCTTGTATACATTAATGACAGGACTCGGTGCTTCAGTAATCCGTGCAGCTCTTATGCTTTTATTTGTATTAGCAGGGAAGCTCATAGATAGAGACACTCATAGCGTTTCATTATTATCTCTAGTTGCTGTGTTAATGTTGATATATAACCCAGCTTATATTAATGATGTAAGTTTTCAGCTTTCGTTTTTCGTAACTTTCGGACTTTTAACAACTGCAAATTTTTTGTCTAAAAAATTAGAAAAAATTCCTGATTGGATAAAAGCTCCCATCTTGATTCCGATTGTTGCTCAAATTTGGATAGCACCGATTCAGATGTTTTATTTCAACACATTTAGCTTATATTCGGTTTTATCAAACATTTCAACCGTGAGTTTGTTGAGTATAATCAGTTTTGGCGGATTTGTAAGTTCAGCAATTTCAATCATTTCACCGTTTGCAAAAATCACTTGCCAAGTATTTGACTTTTTCCTCAATTACCTTTTAAACATCCTTGTTTGGATTTCAAATTACTTTGCCAATTTAAAATTCAGCCTGATACAAACAACACACCCAAACATCATTCAAATGTTGATTTATTACATTATGTTGATTGTTGTGACTTATTTGATAAAAATTGACAAAATAAAACAAGCAATAATCACCGTTTTAGCAACCTGCTTAATTTTAGGTTTTACGTGGATAAAACTTCCAAACCATGACCTTGAAATTATCGCTTTTGATGTTCAAAACGCCGATTCATTTTTAATAAAAACACCTCAAAACAAATATTTTATGATTGACACAGGAAAAGCTCCGTTTGAAAGCGGTAACTCGCAAGCCAAAATAATTATGCTGAAATACTTAAAAGATAGAGGTATCAAGAACCTTGAAGGGGTTATTGTAACACACTTTGACAACGACCACTCAGGTGGAGCAGCTGAAATTATTTCAAACACAAAAGTAAAAACTCTATACTTAAATAACACCAAAACGGATACAAAGACCGCGAAAAACATTTTCAAAACAGCAAAAAAAATTCACCAAAATTACAAAATTGTACAAGATAACCAAGAAATTTACACCAAAAAAGATTTCAAAATCAGAACGTTTAAAGCAAATATTTCAGGCAAAGATGCAGATAACGGATGCTCTACAATTACTCTTGTTTCATTCAAAGATTTTGACATGTTATTTATGGGAGATGCCGGAGTTAAATCGTTTGAACAGGTTCAAAAAGAAATTCCGCACAACATTGAAGTATTGAAAGTCGGACACCACGGAGCCCCAAACGTAGTTAATGAGGGGATGTTGAACCACTTGAACAATGAAGTTTCACTGATTCCGACAGGGGTGAATTATTTTGGACACCCAAATAAAGGAACATTGGATATCCTCAGAAAAACTGAAATTTTGCGAACAGATTTGCTCCACTCAATAAAAATCACCACTGACGGCGAAAATTACAAAATCTACACTTACGCAACCACAACCAAGAAATACGAATTATACAAAAATTTAAAAAGTAAGTAACTCCAATTAAACATTTATATTTTTCAAATTTTCTCTTAACGGTTTTAAAATATCAGAATATATTTTCAATTCCGTATCATTTGCGCTATTTATAATTTCAATAAGGGAGTTTTTCAGCGGACTTTTGACTGTGTTTGAATCTTTTGAAAAATCCTTCAAATCCATATCCAATATGTCAATTATTTTGAAAAAACTTTGTAATGTCGGATAATTTTGTCCTGACTCTATTCTTGAAATTTGTTTTTCATGAAGTCCGACTTTTTCAGCCAACATAAATTGAGTAAGATGTTTGCTTTTTCTTGACTCTTTTATTCGCTCTCCAATAAAGATTTTATCGCTGTCGAACAACATATTTACTCCCTCTTTCAAATTTAAAAATAGTATATATTTGTCCCTTAATAAACAACATCCATGTACTATAAATTATTGACAAGGTAATATATATGTACTATAATTGCTTTATAATTTTATAAAAAAGGACATCTATGAGGATAAAATTGTGTTTAATAAAGACGAATTGAAAAAAGCAAAATTTGGTTTTACATTAGCGGAAGTTTTAATCACACTTGGAATTATTGGTGTTGTCGCGGCAATTACAATCCCCAATTTGATGACTGAAATTAAAGCACGAAAATTAAAAACACAATTTACAAAATCATATTCGATTGTACAACAAGCTATTAGAATGATGGAAGCAGACGATGTTTCTACTGATTTTAGAACGTATGCAAATGCCACAAGACACAGAACTCTTGCCAAATATATGACAAATGTCACTATTTGTAGCGATAACACAGGAGGGGACACCGTAAAAACTCCTGCAGGTTGTCATAGTTTCTATTCAGGAAATGAATATAAATATTTAAGCACTAATAAAAAAATAGGTGATGGAATATATAATGATGGGCAATTATTGCTCCCAGACGGCGCACTTGTATTTTTTGATGATTGTCCAATATCTGAAGGTTGGCAAGGTTGTATGATTATGATTGACATAAACGGATTAGCTAAGCCAAACCGACTTGGGTATGACTTTTTTGCTTTTGAATCACAGGAAGGAAAACTTTATCCAATGGGCGGCTTGACCACATCATATAGATTTCGTAATGATTGTAATTTAGATAAACAAAATCAAAATGGTTGGACTTGCACCCAAAAAGCAGTCTCTGACAATGACTATTTCAAAAAAGTCGTAAAAAAAATCAAGTAAAATATAAAGGTAAAAACAGCACCCTGAGCCGCAGGAACATAGAGCGAAACGAAGTGGAGTCATGTTTAATGCAACTACGTAGGTTTATTCAGGATGACATCAAAACATCCTCGCCCCTTGTGGGACACTAGCCGAACCAACGAGCAATGTGAGTTGAATGAGACTGCGTGCCGAATGGCTGATGGTGGGACGGGGGTTCAGTTAGAGATTCCGAAATAAGTTCGGAATGGCAGGTAAAATTGACGTAGGTCGTTACTGCTCCATCGACAATTAAATATTACAGAATGTAACAGAATATATACAAAATAGATAAAAAATAAGCAATTTTTAAATCCAAAAATACTTTATATAAATGTAAGGGAAATTAAGAGAAATAAAATTTTAAGGGGATAAAGATTATGAGAAACGATTATGAAATGGTTACAGTTAAAGCTTATGTAGATTCATTAGATGAAGTAAAATATAACACAGTTTCTGAACAAGAAATCGCTAACGAAGTTGAAAAATATTTATTGAACATCAGAAGAGCTGACACTAACGCTAAAATCGTTGAAGCTTTGTTGGCTTAGATTCTATTATAGCCCCCTGAACAACAATGTAATGTGGGGCAAACGAAGAGCCCACACAAATATTTTAAGCAATAAGAATGGCGCAGAATCTGTACAGATTCTGCGCCATATAAAACTTTAAAACTCAAGCTTTTTAACTATTGTGCTCCGTTTAACAAGCCATAAGCAGCATCCCAACCGCTCATTCCGCCTCTTGTTTTAAACTTAGCAACTTGATTTACACTATTTTTTCTGTATTTTTTCATATCTTTAGTTACTTTTGTTTGCAATTTAGGCATTTCTTTTCTTGTTGTCAAAACTGTATTAGCATAAGTCAAGAAATTTTTGTATTCATTACAAGCATAACCGGCTTTTAATTTCGCAGGATAAGCATAACCTGTGTAGTCATAAACATTCATAGCTCTGTCAGCGTTAGCCGGTTTACCTTGAATTGCTTCCCAGTATGTACCTGTTTGTTTTGTCAATACAACAATAATAGCAAGTGGGTTATAACCGGCATTTGCCATCAAATTAACCGCTACAACGTCAGCTTCTTTTTCTTCTTTTGAATATTTGTAATTACTTACAATAGCTGTTGTTGTGTCATTTGTTGTAATGTTTGTATTTGTAGCAGATTGTAACAAGTTTATAACTTTGCCTTTTGATGCGTTACCACTAATAATATGACCTAATTCATTAGCAACAACTGCAGCTACTTCATTGTCATTGCCTGCATAAGCAAGTTCAGCACTTGAAACATTAACAACTTTATTTGTTGCATAGTTTGAGTTGTCTACAGAACCTGAAACAACAGTGAATTTTACATTTGTAGCCGGAATACCGTTTTTAGTCAACAATGTAGAACCCACAGTTGACACTCTGTTTGCTGCATTATAAGTTGTTGCAGCTAAAGAAGGAACAGTAATAGCGACAGCTACAAAAAGAGATAATAAAACTTTTTTCATATTTCTACTCCTTATTTACCAAAAACATTGTATAACAAAATTTCATTTTATCAAAGAACATGATAAGATAAATTTATGAAAGAAGAAGTTTTAGTTTCTCAGGCATCTATGCGGAATTGGGAACGTTTGAGCGTAAATAAAAAAGAATTTAAAACCAGAATGACAAAACGCGCAAACAAAAGATTTTCGCAAAAAACAATCATCCCTGTAGAATATTTTATAGAGCCTACTAATATAGAAATTTTAACTCAAATTCTTGCAACAAAAAAAGATATCAAAACCGCGATATTTTCTCTTGGGATAAATTATCTGAAATCAAATAAAATTTCTAACAAATATACAGAAAAAATTCTATCTGAATATGGTAAAAATATCACACCTGATGATGATTTATTGAAAATAAATTTACCAAAAAATGAAACAGATTTTTTGGGAATTGTATACCAATCTTTGATGACCGAAGGTTCAAAAAATCAAAAAGGTTCATATTATACGCCAACAAATATTACAAAAGATATTACAGATAAAATTCAAGAAAATGCAAGAATTTTAGACCCTTGTTGCGGCACAGGAAGTTTTTTACTTTCTGCCACAAAAAAAATAAAAAACCCGCAAAATATCTATGGCTACGACCTTGATGAAAATGCTTGTTTTATCGCAAAAATAAACCTTATTGTTGAATTTAAAAATATTGAATTTATGCCACAAATTTTTAATAAAGATTTTTTATTAGAAGATAATTTGAGACAAGATTTTGATGTCATTGCGACCAATCCGCCTTGGGGGGCAGTCACAAGTGATGAATACAAAAAGCTTTATCCGCAGATTAATTCAAGAGAATCTTTTTCGTATTTTATTTTAAAATCTGAAAAATTTTTACACAAAAACGGCAAAGCATATTTTGTTCTGCCTGAATCAATTTTAAATGTAAAAGTTCACAAAGATATTCGCGAATTTATCCTAAAGAATTACCGAATAATTGAGATTAAAAATATCGGAAGAGCCTTTTCCGGTGTGCTTAGCAAGGTTGTTATTCTAACGCTTTCTAAACAAAAATCAGACACGGATATTTTGATAAAAAATAACGAAAAAGAATACAAAATTAATCAAAAATATTATTTAAAAAATACAAATAATATCTTCTCAATTATTGATAATTTTGATGTAAATTTACTAAAAAAAATATATTCTCATACTCATCAAACACTTGATAATTCTTCAATTTGGGCAATAGGAATTGTTACGGGAAACAACAAAAAATACATTTCTAAAAACAAAACTTTAGGCGAAAAAATCTATTCAGGAAAAAATATTTTAAAAAACAAAATATCTGATAGTGAAAATTATATAAATTATACTCGTGAGAAATTTCAACAGGTTGCCCCTGATAATACCTACCGAGCGAAGGAAAAACTTGTCTATAAATTCATCTCAAAAAAACTTGTTTTTGCTTATGATAATAAGCAAAGATTATTCCTAAACAGTGCAAATATTTTGATTCCAAAACTAAAAAATTACACAATTAAAGATGTTATGACATTTTTAAATTCAACCCTTTTTCAATATATTTACACGAAAAAATTTAATGAATTAAAAGTTCTAAAAGGGAATTTAATGGAATTGCCGTTCCCTGATTTTGACAGAAATAGTTATCCAAAATTATCAAATAATGCTATATTTAAGATTTTCAATTTGACCGATGATGAAATTAAATATATTAAAAATGAGATTAAATAATATAATTAAAAAATCAAACTGCAATCTTGATATTCAGATAAAACTCGGACAACATATAATTTTCCATTTTCAAGTTTATAAACTATATTATAACTCCATTTTGTCGTGAAAAACAAAACATCTTCATCAGTATACTCAGGTCTTTTCTTCCCCATATTTGGATAATCTGATAAATAAACAAAAGTATTTTTTATCACTTTTGCAAATTTCAATGCGGCAGTTTTATTATCTAATGCAATATAAGAAACAATACCTCGAATATCATCTTGAGCAGATTTAGTTATTATCAACTTTAACTTATTTTTCATACTCTGCAATCAAATTATCCATAAACTCAAAACCATCAAGAACCTGACCATTTGAAATATCATCAAGCCCCTTTTTTATTTCTGTAGAAATTATATCTTTACGTTTTTTGGCCATAGAAGTTTGAACTATAATCAAACTAATGTTTGCATTAATTGCATCACTCAAAGTTTTATAAACTCCTGCAGCAACTTGATTCTGCAAAAAAGCTTTTACATCAGGCGCTAAAGATATATTTTCCATAAAAACCTCTACCTTTTATTGACAATCTTATATTAACAGATTTTTTATTAAAATTCAATTAGACGCAAATTCATATTACTTTTTGGTCTTCAAGTCAACAAAATCAGGAACTTGGTTCTTTGCCATTGATAGTTTCATGTACTGGTCTTTTAGGGTTTCTTTTTCTTCAGGTGTAGAATTTTTAGCTTTGTCAGAAAGTTGAGTGTACAATTCTTTTTCCGCCTCATTGGCTTTTACATACACATCCATCTCTTTGCCTTTTTTAAACGCATTAACTTTTGATTTGTAAACAATTTTTGGTGCGCTAAACAATGTTACAATTGCACCAAATGCTGCACACCCTGCAGCAATCAAACCTACAAAAGTACCTGCAACACAAAGGAATTTTTTATTTGGAGACAAATTCTTTTTATTTTTGTTAACTAATTTTTCTGCTTTTTTAGAAAGTCTGTCAAACTCAAAATCGCCATCGACAACTACTTCCCATAATAATCTGCCGGCAAGAGCCATTCCACCAAGAAAAGTCGTAAGCACCAAATTTGCAGCCTCACCTTTTTTGGATATAGGATTTTTAGGAGCTTGCGCAGAAGTGGTTGCGTTTTGCTTTTTTGATTCTGCCTTTTGGGTAAATGCAGTATTATATAAAGAATTTGTTGAGATGGACGAAATTCTCATCTATGCGCCTTTCACCATTACTCCGTTACCATTGTCAGCCATTTTTACGGTTGAATAGTGATTGATTTTATCATCCAATGAAACATCTTCATCTTTGATTTCGTTGTTGATATCTTCGTAGATATTAGATTGCGCTTCTTTTTGTCTTGAGAAAACATCCATTTCTTTTTCTCTGGCAAAAGCATTCACTTTAGTATTATAAATTTTTGCAGGTAGCATCAATGCTAAAGTTCCAAGGGCAGCGGCAATACCAACCCCAACCGGCAACTTTTTACCTTTTGAGCAAAGAGTAGTTAAACCACCTGCAATACCACCGGCTAAAGCACTAGCTCCAACAGAGCTCAAAATTGTCAAATTTCTTTCGGTAGTTCTACTGATAGGGTTTTCATATTGAGAATTTTCAGATTTTTTACCCCTAAAATTTACCATATTGTTATTATTAAAATTAGCTAAACTAACACCTGTTATTGCCATAAAACCTCCTAGCAAAATTATTTATACACTTGTTACTTTCAGTAAAACTCAAAAACATTTATTTTTGCCTAAATATTAAACAAATGTTACATAATAACAAATTTTATTTTTTTAGGAGTTATTCTATATTAATAAAAAGAGGAAGATAATATGCCAACAATACCTGAAAAATTTCATTTGGTAAGATTTCATGCCAATAGAGCAATTTATGCACTGGAGCATAATACCGTTCGCCAAGATAGAAGATTGCAAATGACCAAAAAGCTCCTACAAGATTCTATCAAACATCCGACATCAGGTAGAATGGCGTTTTGGGAAGCTTCAAAGAATGTAAAAGATACTTATACATATTCAAAAAATGCACATATCATCGACTATCACCCAGAAATTGCTCCTTTGAAAAGAGAATTCAAATATAAAGTAACGAAAAAGATATATCCGAAAACTTTTATCGCAAGAGAATTTATCATTAAGACCGAAAGAATTGTTTTTGATAAAACAGTTTCTGTAAAACACGATTTAAAAAGATTTTTATTTAAACATTTTGGACTCTAAGTTTTTAATGAATAATGGTGGCAGTAAGGACTCTGCCGAACTACTTGTGAGCAGAAGGCGAAACGAAGTGGAGACCTGTTTAATGCGAACAAATCAAGACAAAAAACAATTAAGTATTGTTTTGCGAGAGGTTGAATCCCTTTGGGTGGGATTTCCCTTCTATATGAACAAAGACCTATAAAAAATCGGCGGTAAGGGGAATTTAGCTTATCGTTGGCGAGAATGTACAATTCGAGCCATACGAATAAGTATGCTTTAGCTATCCCAATAAATTTTTCTACTAAAAATTTATTGGGTCAATTTCACGACCGCCACCTAAAAAATATTTATCAAATTCTATCTTGGATAGAATAATGGCGGCGGTAAGGACTCTGCCGAGCAAAACAATTAAATATTGTTTTGCGAGAGGTTGAACCCCTTGGGGTGAAATTTCCTTCTATACGAACAAAGACCTGCAAAACTCGGCGGTAAGGGGAATTGAACCCCTGTTTAGAGAATGAGAATCTCTCGTCCTAACCACTAGACGATACCGCTTCGTGTCTTTATCTTACCACCAAATTATTTTTTTACAACACGTTAGATTTCTTAATAACTTTTATCTTATAACACCAGATGTCAAGCCTTACATTTATAACTGGAATGGGCCAAGAGAGGGGTTAACAAGCACAATTTATATTTGGATTCAAAATGCAAGTGGTTCTTATTGCACTAAATTAATCCAAATGAGTGATTGAAAATTCCTAGCAATTATCCTTGGTAAACTATTTTTTATCTCATTTTTCATATATAATTAGACCAAGAGGTTTAAGGTACAAATGGAAAATATTAGAGAACGAATTTATAAATTATCTGAAGATTATGACAACGGAGCAGATGCTCAAGCTATCGAAAAAGAGTTAAAAGAACTTTTGAAACCTTTCAAAAAAGGTTCTATCGGATTGGCTCAAATTAACCCTATTGCAGGAAATATTGAATACAACGCACAAAAAGTTGTTAAATATATCACGCACGCACAAAATATTGGGCTTGATTTGGTTGTCTTTCCTGAACTTGTTTTGATGGGATATCCGATTGAAGATACAATTGACAGACACCCAATCATTGTTGAAGAAAATGTAAAATGGCTAAAAGAAATTGCTAAAATAACAACTTCAACAACTGCAATTGTCGGTTTTGTCGAACCTAGGAAATATGACCATTTGACCGGTAAAAAATATTTTAACTCCGTTGCTGTTTTGCAACACGGTAAAATCACAGGAATAATTCGAAAATCTCTACTTCCGACATATTCAGAATTTAACGACTACAGATATATTGAGCCATCTCCGGTTGTCGGCAGTCAAAAATCTGAAACGTTAGGTTGTTTTGATGAAAACAGTATCAAAATTTGCCCAAAAACAAATGAAATAAACGGATTAAAATATGGAATTTCTATTTGTGAGGATTGTTGGAATAATAAAGAATTTTTCAACGACACAACGCTTTATTCAATTGACCCGATTGAAGAATTGGCACAAGAAAAGCCTGATGTGTTTATCAATTGTTCTGCATCTCCGACAAGAGCCAAAAAGGAACAATTAAAACACAATATGCTTTCATTTATTTCTAAAAAATACAATACTCCTATTGTTTACGTAAACCAAGTCGGCGCGATTGATAACAGCTCGTTTGACGGTTCAAGCAGAGTATTTGATAAAAATGGTAAACTTTTGGCTCGCGCAAAATCATTCACAGAACAATTTTTGATTGTAAATCCGCACCAAAATCTTGGCAAAATTTATCCTTTGACAAAAGGTTTAGAAAAAACTTTAACCGAGGCTAAAATCTACACACTTGAATATGAACCGGATTTAGAAAGGACATACAAAACAATTGTTCAAGGAATTAGAGATTATTTTAACAAAACAGGTTTTAAGCGCGCGGCTTTAGGATTGTCAGGAGGTCTTGATTCTACTGTTTGCGCGGTATTATTAGCCGATGCAATCGGTGCTGAAAATGTTTTTGGGGTAAGTATGCCATCAAAAATCACAAGCAAAGAAAGCAAAACAGATGCCGAAAAACTTGCGAACAATTTAGGAATTAATTTCACAGAAGCTCCGATTAAAGATATGGTTGAAACGACAAACAATTGCCTTCAAGATTTATTTAAAACCGTTGAAGGTAAATGGAATTGCCGATACAAACAATCTTTCACAATGGATAATATCCAAGCTCGTTCAAGAGCGATTTTCTTGTGGGGAATCAGCAATGAATTTGAGAGATGTTTGCCAATTGCAACGTCAGACAAATCAGAACTTTATATGGGCTATGCTACCATAAACGGCGATATGTCAGGCGGTTTTGCACCAATTGCAGATGTACCAAAGACAAAACTTTTTGCACTTGCAAGATGGCTAAACAAAAATAGAACAGTCAAAGATGCTATCCCAGAGGCAATTATACTCAAAAAACCGGGGGCAGAACTTGCGATTGACCCTAAAACAGGGAAACCGTTGATTGCAGAAGATGCATTAATGCCTTATGAATTTTTGGACGAAGTTATTTGGAGAATCGAAAACAAAAAAGAACATTACTACGATATGTTAGAGTCTGAATTTTTGTATGAAAAAAGTAACAAAGTTTCAAAAGAACAAAAAATCGAATGGCTCAACAAGTTCTATAGAAGAATGTCTACAGCTCTATATAAATGGTCAATATTACCGCCATCAGTAATTGTAGATTCTCGTTCAATCAACAAATATGATTACAAACAACCGATTACATCATCAGGAATAAACTACAAAGGTTTATCTGAGAGCGAAATTGCACAAAAAATTAAAGATTTTTGCTTGATGTAACAAAATATTAAGGACAAATAAACTTTTAGAGATGCCCAAACGCAACTATAACGGCAAAATTTTAGAAACAGAAATATCCTTAACAAAAATCTGAAATTTTATGATATTATAAATTCACGAGGGAATTTATATTTAATGATTAAGATTAATATACTAAAAGTATTGTATAATCATTCACCTATGAATTTTTATACAACAGAAGATAACACAACCGTAATAAAATCTACAAACAACACATCTTTAGGATACAAATTTGACAAAAATTTCACACCGGAAGAAATCAGTTTTGTTTGGAATGAAATTAAATTACACAAAAGATGGTCTACGGTTTTTATATTTTTATTTTTTGTTGCACTTTTATACTTGATAATATTCCCTAATTTTACCATCTTTGTAAACAATGTATGGTACTACAATGCAGCACTGATATTGGCTTTGGTCTTTGTTGTATATAATATAATTACAACAATTTGTACAAAAATTTTTGAAAAAAGAATATCAAAAGAATTTGGAAAATTTTCAAAAACAAAATTCAAACCATCAAAAGAAATTGATTTGAATTACTACAAACTTTTCAAAATCGAATTTACCAAGGCTATGGTTGCAATCTTGGTTCTTGTTGGAGTTTTCTCGTTTGTTACACCATTTGAATTGACAAAAAAAATGCTCAACCAATATCGCTACAACGAAGTAATCAAAGTAACTTCTATCGGTTCAAAAGTTTTTCCAATCGCACAAGAATGGTACTCACTGCGCGGATATGCAAGGTTCCAAATTGGGGATTACGAAGGTGCGATAAAAGATTTTGACAAAGCGTACAGACTTGGCGCGGATGGGTTTAATATTATGAATTTTGACAACAAAATTTATATTAAATATTACCTGAAGGATTATGATAGCGCGCTAAAAGATTTTGATAATGAAATCAAAAATGCTGACAACGAAAATGAAAGAGACCAATTTCAATGGGATAAAGCTCAGTTTTTATACAACATAAAACACTATGATGAGGCATTGGCACTTTATAATGATTTAATTGTAAAAGCTGAAAGTGATAGAATTTTCTTGCTTAAAGACAGATTATATCTTGAACGCGCCGAAGTTTATAAAAAACTTGGCAAAAACGATTTGGCTCAAAGTGATATAGAAAATGCAGGCGGTTGGGATAGCGAAATGACTGAAAACCCAATACCAAAACCTGTTTTATTGCTTGAAGAAGAACAAGGATTTTAAATTTAATCTATTTTAAGTTTTTCAATTTTACATTCAAATTATTTGAGTTCAAATCACCGTCAACATTAACTTTGAAAATCGACATTTCAGAAGGCTTTGCTTTGATTTCAGGAATCATTTTGATTTTATCCTGATAGATATCTTTTGTATGTTCTGACCTAAAAATCAAGCGATATAACATACTCAACGGAATCCTGAAAATTTTGATTTTCTTTTCTGCAACTTTGTTATGCTTGCCCCAAATGCACAAATCGCCGATTTGGCTATCAATATTGTATTTACCTTCAATGAACAAAGAAAGGTAATCGCTTTGTGAAAAGATTTTTACGTGGTCAACATCAGAGTTGTTGATAATAAATGTTCCTCTCAAATTTGAATAAAAGACATTTGGTTTTGAAAAATCAATATTTGTAATTTTTGAAAGGGTAAACGATATCGGTTTGTGCACCCAAAAGAGAACTTTTTTCAATTTTGTAGGACGGTTAAATATAAATTCTTGCGAACCGAGTTTTGGTAAAAAACCGTCAGTGATGGCAAATGTCGCATGGGCATGGATATCATTCAATTTATTTTTTGTTTTCAAATGCAATCTTGCATAACCGTTTCCTTCAAATTGGTTAGGCAAATTAAATATTTTTGTCGCAACTTCATTTGAATCAATATCTGATGCAAAAAATTGAATATCTGAAGAGTGCGCTTTGATATTATATTTACCGACAGCACTCAACAACCCTTTTGAATACTCGGTTTCAGGGATAATAAAATCAAAAATATCATTTTTTAATTTACCCAAAATCGCTACATCATGTAAATAAAATCTCGGATGGATAATTTCACCAACCGTAATTCTACCATCTTGCACTTCTATACTGTAATCAGAATGGGTAGAAGATGTCGGCAATTGCGAGGTTTTACTTTTGATATCTTCTTGTACGGATGAAATATTACCGCGTCTTACGTAAAATTTATCCAAATAAACATTAAATTTATGTATCAACAATCCCTTTGTAAAATGATTATCTGCATCAAGTGACAACTTTATCGGAGAGTCAAAAAATGTTCCGATAGAGTCAAGTTTTATGGAGTCACTTAAAATCGAAATATCAGTATTTTTCAAAATGAAAAAGTCACTGTGTTTGGTGTTTTTTAGATTCAAATTTCCAAGCAATGCCATTTTATTAAAATCAAAATTCAAATCTGCACTAAATGTACCGGTAACCAAATAATTTCGGATGAATGATTTTATCACTGATATCGGAATATCACCGGATGTTTTGAAAGTAATTTTTACAGGTTTAAAATGTCCTTTTCTTTTTTCAAAATTTCCGTTTCCGTAAAACAGACTAGTTGCCGATTTATCAGTATTTATAAATTTGTAGTTATAATTTTCTAAAGAAATTTTATCACCTTGTTTTAAGGTATGAGCACTGATTTGTCTATTTTTAGACAAATTATCAAGATTGCCGTAATCGCTCATCAGGTTTGCATTTTGTGGGATATCCAAATAATAATAAATATCTACTTTTTTATTATGAGTAAAATATTTTACCTTTGCATCGAGTTTGCCTGAAATTCTGACCTTATTATAATATTTTTTCGCGAAATTATTTGTTAATTTTGTTTTGACATCACCACGAACTCTAACATCAGAAGTTGCAAGTCCTGTCAATTCAAAATCCGTAAAAACAGGCTCGTTGCCAAATGTTCCGTTTGTTTTTGCCCAAACTTTTCGCCCCTCAAAATTAAAAACGACTTTTGGCAAATTTATCGGAATTTTATAATCCCAAAAGTCCGCTTTTAAGTTATTTGCAACGCATTTACCCTTTAATCCATCAGGTGAATAATTTAGATTTACATCCAAACTACCTTTCATATTATGAAAATTTTCTATAAAATTTTTCTGATTCGGATGCTTTAATTTATAAAAAAAAAGAAAGGCGCGCTCAAGTTCATCAATCGGAAGAGCTTTCCCTAAGATATTTAAGTTCGCGAACTCCCCAGACAGAGATAGTTTTGAGTGGTCAATATCAATAGACAAATCATCTACAAACATATTGTTTGAATAATAAATATAGCCTTCTCGCCCAACAACTACAGGATTTTTTGTGTAAGGAGTTTTAACAGTTGCTAAAAAAGTACAAACAATTCCAACATCTTCGACCTTTTGTGATTTTAAATTTTGAATTTCAGCTGTTGAGTCTTTATCTATTTTCACGAAAACTCTTTTTATATTCAGATTTGGAAAATAATCAAGGTTGAAAGAATTCTTTTCAGATTTTTTGTCTTTATCTTTCATAAAACTTTTGATTTCAGAAAAATCCGCGTAAACATCATTTATCCCAACATAACTTGGTTTTATGCTCAAAAATTTTGTTTTATATTCTAAATCCTTGATATTTATAACGTCAATTTTTGAATCTTTTTGAGATAAAACACTCCCAACATTCAAATCAAAAGATAAATTAGGATTAGTTTTAAATTTGAAATTCTTAATTTCTACAGGAAAACCTGTCTTTTCAGAAATTAAATTTTCATATTTTTTCACCATAAATGAAGAATTCAAAATCGCAGGAGCACCAAACAATAAGAATGAATACACGGCACCTGTAGATAAAACCACCGCTGATAATAATATAGTTGAAACTTTTGAAAACTTCATAAAGTAATTTTAACATAGAAAAAAGAAAATATCAGATATAAAAGAGGGGCGCAAACTTCGTTTGCGCCCCTCTACCTTCTTATTTAAACAAATTAAATCTTTTCTTTTGATTTTTTAAATTTAGAAAAAATTGATTTTGATTGTACTTTTTCTGCCTCTTCTGCAGCTTGAGTTGTAGCAGTAGCTGCAGCAGCTTGCTCTTCTCTCAACTTAATCAATTCTTCAACAGAAAGATTTTCTTCGCCTGCTTCCGGTACAGGGATAGTATCTACAAAATCTTGTGCACTTTCAATTTCTGAATTTAGCGCCAACCACTTAAACGATTTAATCATTTTTAGAGGTTTGCGAGTATCTCCGCGAAGTACAATTTGGAATTTTGTAGCATATTCATCAGTTTTACCCTTACCTAAAGCCGGAATTGCTTTCATTTCTTCTTCAGACACAGCTTGACAGAAGATTGAAAAAGTCTTAGCCAAAACGACATTTAACCCAGGGGTATTTTTTACCAAATTGATAGGGTTGATATTTGCCAATGGTCCTAATTTATCAGAAAATGCTGATGCTAATTTACCGCGAACCTTCAAGTCTGCGCTATTATCTAGCAAGCCGACTTTTCCTGCAATATACATTGACATTACATTACCTTGGCTCTTGATTGGAGCAACTTGTGCAAATCCGTTATCAAAAGTCAAATGTCCATACAGATACTCGAAATGAGAAGTATCAAATGTTACGATATTTGTAATCACAGAACCGATTGCAGATGAGAAAAATGCATTATTTCTGATATTTTCTGCCATCAAGAAGTTTTCAAATTTACCAAACGGTCCAAGCTGACCTTTTTTCACATTAAAATCAACATAACCTTTCAAAGATTTCATTTGTTCTTCTTGAGTTAAGCCTTTTAACGAAACATCAGCCAAGAAGTTCAAATCCCCTGATAGAGTATCTTTCATATTAGCGAAGTCTAATAAAAGTTTTTCGATATTGAAACTCTTACCTTGAACTTTTGCTTTCAATTCAGTTGATACAAGGTTCATTGAAACATCGCCCACAACTTGGCCGCCAAGCGGGTATGTTTTTAATTTATTCAAATAGAATATATTTTTTAATAAAGCAATTCTGCCTGTTGTATTATTTGCAATAATATTCCCTGATTTAATTCTTTTTAAATTGATATTACCGCGCATAATCTCAACCGGAATATCTGCAGTTTGATTGCTTGCGGTTGATGTTACACCTTGCGCTGTAGGCAAAGATTTCATCAATGCATCAGAAACTTTCATCAACTTATCAACATCAATCAATTTTGAATAAACTTTAACATAGGCAAGTTTCATTTCTGATAACAATTTCCAAGTCGTCAACATGTTGATATTAAAATCTGAACCGTTAGAAACAACATCTCTCAATGCAACATGGACATCACGACTGCCAAAGTTTAGATTGATATTACGTACGGTTGTCATTAGTTCAGGAATACTCAAATTACGAACATCAAAAACTCCGCTGAGTTTTGGATTTGTAAGGTTTCCAAAAGCATTGGAATGTCCACTGAATGAAAATCTTGATTTAGGGAAGATACAAATTGAACCGTTCAATTCTTTATCCAAAGTCAATTTAAACAAATTGATAAATGGTGTTGTGCTCAAATTTGATAACATTGCACGAACCCCTACAATTTCTTTTGAATTTATAAGGTTTGTGCCAAGCGAATCCCTAAATTCTGCATTTGGCTTTCTTACATAAATACCTGATTTATAAACCTTGATATTGTCGCCGTTTTTCTCTGCCAAAACTTGCATTAACAAGGTTTTATTCATCATTTCATCAATCTTGACAGGCGTGATATAAGCACTAGCAGTTGTTTGGGCTTGCGCCACAGCTTTCATGTGTTTGCCTTTAGATTCAAAACTTGCCTTGACAGGAATTGAACCTTTCGAATCAAAATATGGTGCAATCGCATCTCCTGCAAGTGTTTTCAAATCAGATATTGCAATCTGACCTGTCGCAAAAATATTTGTTTTCGGATTAGAAATATAATCTGCAATTTTTCCGCTAAATACGACATTTGAGTTTTTATTAAATTTAATATTAGATTTATCAATATTTATTGCTTTATCATTAATTGTTGCAATTGTTTGAGTGTCAGTGACTTCAGAATTCAAATTAGGTAATTTTAAATTAAAATCTTCATTTCTGAACTTACCGCGAATTACTCCGGCAGTATTTGCAACACCTAAATGCGCTAAATTATTTGTCATTACAAAATTACCGGCTTTATCCGCAACGGCGATTTTTTCTAAATCAGCTTTACAAATCGCTGCAATATCTTTTATTTCTCCTGTAACTTTTGCATTCAAAGTCAAATAACCGGAATTTAGGTTATAAGAGTTCTTGATTTCTCTTGGTGCAAATGCCAAATACAAAGCAGGCAGAGAAATTGCATCCGCTTTAATATCCACATTTGCAATTGAATTAGCATCAATTTTACCTGACAATTCAAGAGCTTTTTTATTAATCAAAGCACGAGTATTGACAATTTTGAAAACATTATCGTCAAAAATTAAATTTGCATTGATTTTGTCAAATAAAAGACCGATATTTTTGTCATAAATATTCCCGTCACGGATTACAAATTTACCATCTGATTCCAAATTTTCAAAATCAGTTTTTAATCTGAAATTAGACAGCATATAACCGCCTGCACTCATATTATCAATATCATTTTTTATATGAATAGTGTCTAAATAAGCTTTTGTAATTGCTAACAAATTGTTAAAATGAACTTGTGTTGATTTTAAAGAAAGGTCAATTGTAGGCTTTTTGCCATTGCTCAAATTTCCAAACAATTTAATATTTTCTTTTGAAGTTACATATAAATTTGAATCAATTTCGGCTTTGTGACCTTTGGCAGCCAATTTAAAATAAGACTCAGGCAACTGCAATCCTGACATTGTAACGGTTGTATTATCAACGTCAAAATAACCTTTTGCCCATAATTTATTGTTCTTTTTATTTTTTCTAACCTTAATTTTTGAAGAAATTTTTGACTTCAAATTGTATGCTCTATATTCAGAAACCGGATTTACAAACGGCAAAACAAATACCGCCTCATCATCTTCATCTTCTTTTGGAGGCATATTGAATTTTGGCAAGAAAGTATTTATATCTAAATCTGCGGTGATATTTTCATCTTTATCACTCAAAAAACTTGCATTGGTTTTCAATTTAGCAACTTTGCCATTGAAATATCCGAGTTTTAATTGTTCACCCTTCAACGTCAATTGGTGTCCTGCTTTTGTATCATCAATTTTTGCCTGATAATTATTCAAAGTTAGGGCTGGAATGGTCAATTTGATAGTTGAAGGGTCGAACGGCAAGGCTGTCGGTTCTTCAACCTCTTGCACCGGATGCAATCTGCGCTCAGCTCTTTTTTTATTAACTAAATCTTCATAAACTTTTGCAACCTTGTATTTTTCACTATTGATAATTTCGACATTCAAAGTTGGAGACTCGATTTCTGCGCAAGACACACGCACAGACAACCAAAGCAAACTAGGCAAAAATACTTTTCCCTTAAATGAATCTGCACTGAATAATACAGAATTATCAGGAAGAGTAACTTTTATGTTTTTAGTTTTAATTCCAGCCTCAAGCCAAGGACTTGTTATAACTTCTACTTTGTCAAAATCGACATTTAAACCTGTATTATCAGTTACAAGTTGTTGAATTTGAGGTTTATATACATTCAAATCAATCTTTTTTGGAAGAATAAATAAAAATGCCAAATAAAAACAGACTATAACAGCTGCAAAAACATAACCTGTAATCTTTAAAAATTTTGCCATAGAGCCTCCATATTAACTAATAAAAGTATAGGATAAACAAAAGGCAAAACCCAGAAATCTAGCACCATGCTTTACATTAAGACATATATTAACTACTTATTTATACTGCTGAAAAACAGCCTCAAGGGCTTCAGTTTCGCTGTTGGTTATTCTTTTAAAAGTAAACATTGTATTATCTGACGGATTCAAAATACAAAGCCCTGAACAATATTCTCTCAAATCTTTATATGCAATCCTGTCATACTGCTGAATATATTCAGGCGACTCAGTTTCATCACGAATAATTAAATTGTAGGAGGTATTATATTTTTTGTGTAATTTTTCAGCATTATCATAAAATCCTGTTGCGGCGGATTCATTTTTCCTGTCTTGAGAAAAGATTATAATGGTAGCTTTTTTGTTATTTTTATAGATGGTTGAAAAGTCATTGTTATATTTCAAAAAATCAACGACATAATTAGGCATTTTATATAAGTGATAAGTTATATTGGAATTGTTCAAATAATTTGCTAATATCGGCGACAATTTTTGAGAACTTTCTGTTTGAAAATTTTCAAAACGTACGCCATCGCGCGTTTTCATAAACACATGCATATTTTGCAATGAGATAAAAAACACCGCCAACAATATTAAAAATACAATAAAACTTTTCATAAACTCAAAACCACAATTCTATAGCCATATTACCATGTCTGACAAATTTTCTCAAGATGGGAAACCATTTGACAAAGAGTCATAACAACGAGGCGTTCTTACTAAATGTTCATCTCATATAACAATGACGAGGCTTGAGAAAAATATGTATTTATCTGTTGTTAAAGATATGTTAGGGCATTCAAAAATAACAACAACCCAACGCTATGCACATCCAGTTCCTCAGCAAAAACGTGATGCTGTTGAAATTCTTAGTTCTTATTCAAAATAAAGCTCTCTTAATTGAGAGCTTTATTTTTTTAGATTCACATGTTTACGATTTAGTTTCACGGTTTTGTGTTTAAGTTTTAAAACATTAATTACCCACGGATTACCCACAAAAAATAGACAATAAAAAAGAGAGTCCTAAAACTCTCTTTTTTATGGAGCGGGAGACGAGGCTCGAACTCGCGACATCCTCCTTGGCAAGGAGGCATTCTACCACTGAATTACCCCCGCTTATTTGGGTTACCACTTAATAATACATGCTAAAAAAAAAATATCAAGCACTTTTTCTTATTTTCCTTAAAAATTTTTGTAAATTTATATTAAATCACCTCAAAAACCACGCAATTATTTGCTTGTTCATACTTTATAAATTCAAATACAAGTAGAAGTAGAAGTAGAAAGGATTTACCCTATGTCATTCATGTCTAAAATCGGTGCAACTATTGATAGCAGTGCAAATAAATTGCCTAACAGATTTTTAGAAGGCGGTTTTATGAAAATGGGTGCAGTTGACCGTGCGCCAAGAACTAATACACCCCAAGAACTAGTAGATTCAATTAGAGCTTATGCAAAAGAATCTCCTGAAATTGCTGAATTTGCAAAACATTTGGATGAAATGAAACCTGAGCATTTAGGGTTAGCGCAAGATATCATTGATTTGTCAAACACTCACGAAATGTTAATGACCAATATCAATTTGAAAGACACTTTGAAAAACGGCAAAACTGTCATGGGTGAAATGCTTAGAATGTTACCTGAGACAAGCAAAAAGAATCCTGCTGCCATTGAACTGAGTGAAGAAGTAATCAATCATTCTGACGCAACGAACGCAAAATATTTCTTATGCAGTCTGTTTGGACATGACTTGCCAAACATGGGTAGTTTAGCAGAACAAATGAGAGCAACAAAAGAAGTTGTCGGAACGATTGCTAAAGATACACTAAGTGGCGGTTACACAGGAACTTTTGAAAAGAACAAAGAATTTTTTGAATTTATCAAAAACCTATGTTACAACGATTCAAAACCTGAAAACGTAAAAATGCTAAAAACGATATTTGATACAATCGAAAAACTTTGCAAAAATACTCAGCCGACATGTGATATCGGAGCAATCAGAACAGGTAATACAAAAGCGATAAAAGAAAATCTTGAAATTCTTCCGCAAGTATTAGAAAATGCAGATAAGCAAGGAAAATCAATTGATGTTTCAAGTTTTCTTACAAATAACGTAAACTTAGTTTAAACTTATAAAAATCAGAAAAGGCGGTTTATTTTAAACCGCCTCTTTTATATCCGTATCCATTGATTTGATTGAAATTCCGATTCTGTCACCAAAACCTTTATGCAAAGTGTTGACCAAATCGTTTGATGAATTCACCCAAAACATTGATGATGCCAAAATTTTGACTGGTCCTGTCAAATCAGGAAGTTTCATCATTACTGGGTCAGAGCCTGAATATTGGCACAACAACTGTTTCAAAAATACCAATTCTTCAAACTTCATTTCATCTTTAAATTCAATGGTGAAAATATTTGAATTATCAACAGGTTTTACTGTATCAATCAAAATAATCGGTGGGTCATCATCCCCACGGCGACTGACTTTCCCAGATACAATAATTCGCTGTTCGTTTTGCAAGTAGTCGTTATATTCTTGAATCTTTGAATTGAATGCAAGAGTATCAATTCTGCCTGTCAAATCTTCTATTGTCACAAAACGCACAAACTTTGTAGGGTCATTTTTGGTTGGAATTTGTTTTGTACCAGTAACAAGTCCGCAAATCGTAACAACCTTTTCATTTGCAACAGACGGAATCTCTGAAATTTTGTGAGTCATCAAAAACGGTAACTTGTCCCTGATTGTAGATAATGGGTGACTTGTTACATAAAAACCCAAAAATTCTTTTTCAAACAATTGAATTTGACGCGCATCATATTCTTCATCAGAACCTGCAAGAGAAAATTTCGCATTATCTATAGATGCTGTATCTCCGAGCATATCAAACAAACTGCCTTGACCTGACTCTTTTGCTTTGGCTTCTTTTGAGGCAGTTGCTGTGATGTATTCCAAATTTTCCATCAACTGTTTACGACTTTTTTCAATAGTTGAAAAAGCACCGGCTTTAATCAAACCTTCCAAGGTTCTCTTGTTGGTACATTTTACATCAACACGTTTGATATAATCGTAAATTGACTTAAAGTCTCCGCTCTCTTCACGCTCTTTGATAATATCTTCAATAACACCTTCACCAACTTGTTTAATTGATGCAAGTCCAAATCTGATATTGTCACCGTCAGGCGTGAAAGATGCCAACGAGTGGTTAATATCAGGCGGTAAAACTTTGATACCTTTTTTTAGAGCCTCTTCAATATATAATTGAGTTTTTTCTTGGTCGCCTGAAACACTTGATAACAGTGCTGATAGATATTCAACAGGGAAGTGGCATTTTAAATAAGCCGTTTGGTAAGCAACAAATGCGTACGCTGCTGAGTGACTTCGGTTGAAACAGTACGATGCGAAACTCAAGATTTGGTTAAATAAAGCAGTTGCAGCCTCGGCAGTCATACCATGTTTTGCAGACGCTTCAATAAATTTGCCCTTCTGCTTTTCCATTTCGTCGACTTTTTTCTTACCCATCATACGACGAACCATGTCAGCTTGACCAAGTGAGTAATCAGCCAAAACTTGGAACACCTGCATGATTTGTTCTTGGTAAACGATTGTACCGTAAGTATCTTTCAACACAGGTTCAAGTAGTGGATGCGCATAAGTGATTTCCTGACGACCATGTTTACGTTCAACGAAATCATCAACCATGCCTGAATCCAATGGACCCGGTCTAAATAGTGCTACCAAAGCGCCCAAATCTTCAAATACGTCCGGTTTTAACCTTTTTACAAGGTTTTTCATACCTTGAGATTCCAACTGGAACACACCATCCGTATCACCTGCCATCAACATATCATAAGTCGGCTTATCATCAAGCGGAATATCGTTGATTTTTAATTCAATCCCTTGACGGCGTTTAATCATATCAACGGTTTTGTATATCGTTGTAAGGTTTCGCAAGCCCAAAAAGTCCATTTTCAAAAGGCTTAAAACCTCAGTAACCGCGTGTGGCGGATAACCGGTTTGAATAATACCATCTTTTGAAGGCTGAACTGGCAAAATTTCATCTAGCGGTTTTGGTGCAATGATTACACCTGCGGCATGAGTACCGGTGTTGTTTTTCAACCCCTCAATACCAATAGCAAGGTCAATCAACTTTTTAAGTCCGACAGTTTTGCCCTCAATCGGGTCAATCATAATCTGTTCGTCTTTATCATATAGAGCTCTTAACTCGGAACCTTCGTACTGAATAGCTTGTTTTAGAGTTTTTGCCTTATCATTGATACTCATTGCAAGTTCTATTGCAGGTTCAATCAATCCGGCAAGGCGGTTACTTTCAGAAAACGGAACTTTTAAAATTCTGGCAACACCTTTAAATGCAGCTTTTGCGGCATAAGTACCAAATGTAATAATCTGACAAACTCTGTCTTCGCCATATTTTTGGGTTACATACTCGATAACTTCGCCACGACGTTCGATACAGAAGTCGATATCAATATCGGGCATGGTGAAACGCTCAGGGTTTAAGAATCTTTCAAACAACAGTTTATGCTTAATTGGGTCCAAATCCGTGATTTCAAGTGCATAAGCAACAACAGAACCTGCCGCAGAACCACGCCCCGGACCTACAGGGATTCCATGAGTTTTTGAAAAGTGGATAAAGTCCCAAGTAATTAAGAAATAAGCAGCAAAACCCATTTGCTCAATTACACCAAGTTCATACTTAACCCTTTCCTTGATAGAATCAGAAACTTCGCCGTATCTTTTTTTCAAACCTACATGGACAAGATATTCCAAATACGTTTCAATTGTATACCCTGACGGAACTTCATAATCAGGCAACGGACTTTTACCGAGTTCAAGCATCAAATGACATTTATCAGCAATTTTAACAGTGTTTTCAATACATCTGTTAAACATTTCGCTATCCATCCATTTGAAAGAATCTCTCAATTGAGATGCGGTTTTTACATAAAATTCATTGTTAGGAAAATGGAACCTGTTTGGGTCATCCTTATCACTGTTGGTTTGCATACACAACAAAGTATCGTGCATGTCGGCATCTTCAAGATTCAAATAGTGAGAGTCGTTTGTAATAACCATCTCAATATCAAGTTCTTGAGCAATTTTTATCAAATCAGGATTTGTACGTTTTTGTTCTTCCAAACCATGGTCTTGAAGTTCGATGTAATAATCATCTCCGAACAAATCTTTAAATCTTTTTGCAACAGCTTTTGCACCTTCATAATCATTTTTTAGCAAATGCTGTAAAACTTCACCACCTAAACAAGCTGAACAACAAATCAAACCTTCATGGTGTTTTTCAAGAAGTTCCCAGTTAATTCTCGGTTTTACATAACGACCTTTACACCAAGCAGCTGAAGTCAATTTTACGATATTTGCATAACCTGTATTATCTTTTACAAGCAAAATCAAGTGATAACAAGGGTTGTGGGTTTTGTCATGTTCAGTAATATCGCCGTCATGGAAGTAAAATTCACTACCCATAATCGGTTTAACGCCTGAATCTCTTGCAAGTTCATACAATTCCATATCGCCATACATAACACCGTGGTCTGTAACGGCAACTGCAGGAAACTCATGCTCCTTACAAAACTTTAACAAATCCCCTATTCTAATCGCCCCATCAAGTAATGAATACTCTGTGTGCAGGTGGAGCGGTACATATTTTTGTTCATTTTCAGCCATAAGAAAATCATATTACGCACAAGGTTAATTGAAAACTAATTATTAATAAAAATAAATATTAACTTTAATAAAGTTACCTTTGATATTTCTCATAATTTATTATGACAAAATCTATCCGATTATCCATATCGTCACGGTAATCCACATTATCTCGAAATGGCATAAGTTTGCCAAATCCTATTGCATAAATTTGATTTAGAGAAACAAGTTTTGTTTGTACAATATAATGTGCGACATTTTGCGCTCTTTCTATAGTCAATTCTAAATTTGAATTTGTAAAACTTCCGCGCTCATTTCGTTCTGTCGAATTACCTTCAATTACACAAGGTTTTCCGATTTCACTAATCAATACACTGATTTTATTTAACAAATCTTTTGAGGAGTCTTTTAATTCAACTGATTCATTTTCAAAAAATATTCCACTGTCAAAACTCACCACAAGTCCGCGCGGAACTTTTGTATAAAGAATACCGCCAGTTGTTCCGAGGTTTGATTTAAAAATTTGTTCTATCTTGTCAGTGGAAATGTATTTTTGAGAGGAGACACCTGCCGATAATTGAGGTTCTAAAGAATATGAAAATTTTTGTACAAGAAAAATTACAAGTAAACTTAAATATAAAATTTTCGCAATTCTGTTAAACAAAACGACAATCCTCTCAATACAGAATTGTCGTTTGAATTATTATAAAAAACTATTAGCTGACAAGTTATGGTTTGATTATTGATAGAACAGATTTGTCATTGAAGTATTTTTTAGCACATTCAAGAACTTGTTCTGCCGTAACAGCTTTAACCAAATCTTTCATTTTTTCAGTGTAATCAAAGCCAAAACCTACAACGCCATATTTAGCGTAAGAACATGCCTGTTGCAAGTTAGTTTCTTCTAAAAATGCACATTTACCGATTAAGTTATTTTTAGCATCACTTAATTCTTTTTCTCCAACAGGAATAGTGCGGATTTTTTCGATTTCTTCGTTGAAACCTTTTAGAGAAACTTCAATATTTTTAGGTTCTGTTGCAATATAAATCATGAAGTTACCTGCAAGTTTGTATGTTTCATAAGAACTTCTTACAACATAAGCCAAACCTTTTTTGTCTCGAAGTTCTAAGAATAAACGAGAAGACAATCCGCTTGCACCAAGGATAATATTTAGCAAAATCAAAGCAGGATAATCAGGTTCTCCATAAGTCGGAACTTGCCACCCTTTAATAATATGCGCTTGGTTCAAATCAGATTTTGTATTTATAACTTCTTTTGCCTCTTTTAATTCAGGCTTTTCAATATCAAAATTATTATCAATAGATTCAGGAAGTTTGCCTATTGTTTCTTCAATTTGAGGCAGAATTTCAGATTTTTCAACATCTCCGACAATAGCAAGTGCTTTTTTGCTGTTATTTAATACATAGTGATATGCATTTACTACATCGTCTTTTGTGATAGAATCCAAGTTTTCCAAAATCTTAGTCATTGAATTGCCATAGTAGTGATTTCCATACATAGCTCGACAATATGCATCCATTGCCAATGCTCTTGGAGAATCCAATTGTGCTTGAATTTCACCTTTCAATTTAATTTTTTCTTTTTCAAATTCTTCAAATGTAGAATTTGTCAAAACTTCATTCAACAATTCAATCGCCTTTGAAACATCTTCGTTCAAACATACAAATTTTAATCTCAAATAGTTTGGAAAAAGTTCACTGGAAAAATCAATTGCAAATTTTTCAAACTCATTTGCAAGTTCTTCTGAATTGTAATTTTTTGTACCTTGCAAAAACAATCTTGTAAGTAATGAATAAATACCGGCTTTTTCTTCGGCCTTATTTACTGATAAATTCAAACATAAAGCAAGCCTTGGAGTATCTTCATTCCTTTTATAAATATATTCGATATTGTTGTTCAATTTAGAAATTTCTTTTGTCATAATTTAACACTCTCCGTTCGTCCATTTTAGCACGGTTTTACATAAAAGACAAATAATAGTAATTATGCTATACTAGCCATGTGGTTAATATTGTAAAAACAGCAACAGCAATCGGAATAAACGCATACGAAGTTTCAGTTGAAACTGACGTGGTTAATTCTTTGCCTGCAATGTCTATTGTCGGCTTGCCTGATGCCTCAATAAACGAGGCAAGAGACAGAGTGCGCTCAGCCATAAAAAATTCAGGTTATTCATTTCCGTCAAAAAAAGTTGTAGTAAATTTAGCCCCTGCCGATTTAAAAAAAATCGGAACGAGTTTTGATTTACCTATAGCTATCGGAATTTTGACAGAAGAAGAGGTTTTGGATTCTGAAAAATTAAAAGGGTATGCTTTTATCGGAGAATTATCACTTGATGGAACTATTCGCTCTGTTGCAGGGGTTTTACCGCTGGTTTTAGGATTAAAAGAAGTTGGAATAAAAAATGTAATCGTTCCGAAAGAAAACGCCAAAGAGGCAGCCCTAAACGGAGAAGTCAATGTATATGGGGCAGCACACCTGACAGATGTTGTAAATCATTTTATTGAAACTAAGATTACTCCAACAGTTGTTGATGTTAATGCATATTTATCATCTCAGTCAAATCAAGATTATCCGTTTGACTTTAAAGATGTTAAAGGGCAGCATAAGGCTAAAAAAGCTCTTGAAATCGCGGCAGCCGGAGGACATAACTTGCTAATGATAGGTTCTCCGGGGTCAGGTAAAACGCTTATGGCAAAATGTTTTGCATCTATTTTACCGCCACTTGAATTGTCTGAGGCTTTAGAATTAACTAAAATCTACAGTATTTGCGGACTTTTACCACCGGATGAACCATTGATGGTAAAGCGTCCTTATCGCTCGGTTCACCACACTGCATCAGCTAACGGTATTATTGGCGGTGGAAGTTCGCCAAAACCGGGGGAAATCACCCTTGCAAATCGCGGAGTTTTATTTTTGGATGAAATGGTTGAATTTCCGCGCCAAGTATTAGAAGTTTTGCGCCAACCGTTAGAAGATGGCGAAATAGTGATTTCAAGGGCAAAACATTCGGTTAAATACCCTGCAAAATTCATGTTACTTGGAGCGATGAACCCTTGTCCTTGCGGATTTTTAGGGGATAAAGAAAAGCCATGTACATGTTCTGATTTTCAAATCAACAGATACCTGTCAAAATTGTCAGGTCCACTACTTGATAGAATAGACATACAAGTTGATGTACCAAGGCTTACACCATCTGAATTACTGGCAACAACAGAAATTGAAGAAGACTCAGCAACTATCAGAAAACGAGTAATTGCTGCTCGAAAAATTCAAGCTTTGAGATACAAAAATGACAACATTTTAACAAATTCTGAATTAACCTCAGAACTTATCAAAAAATATTGTCAGTTGGATAACAAATCTCAAGAATTGATGAAAGTTGCAATTGTAAAATACCAACTTTCAGGCAGAAGATATGATAGAGTTTTGAAACTTGCAAGAACTATTGCGGATTTGGCAAACAGTGAAAATATTGAACAAATCCACCTTATGCAGGCACTTCAATACAAAATGTTCAATATTGAAGACTATACAAACAAATAATTTATTTAATATTCAATACCTTTTCTTGCTGCAATCCCTGTATTCCAGTAGTGTTTCACAGGTTCAATATTAGAAACAAGGTGTGCTATTTCAATAATTTTTGGATGAGCATTTCTGCCAGTCAAAACAATTTCCATATTGTCAGGTTTGTTTTTCAAAACCTCTACGACCTCATCCACATCAATAATTCCAAGGTCGATTGCAATATTTGCCTCATCTAAAATTATCAATTGATATTCATCATTTTTTATGGCTTTTTTAGCTAGTTCCCAACCTTTTAGAATTTCTTCTCGGTCTTTCTCGTTTTGGTTATCAAGATAAACTATTCTATCAAGTCCTGCTTGAACAATTTTCAAATTGTTTGCAATATCAGGTGCAAGCTCACGGAAGGCATTCAATTCACCATAATCGTCTCCACCTTTGGTAAACATAATAATAAGCACTTTCCAACATCTGCCAAGTGCCCTCATCGCAAGCCCTAAAGAGGCTGTGGTTTTACCTTTACCATTGCCTGTATAAACTTGTATATAACCGTGTTGAGCCCAATTCGGATTTATTAAATTGTGATTACAATCATTTGCCATTTTTCTACAAATTATTATATATTAAAAATATGGATAACAAAACAGATTTACGACGTAGGGCAAAAGAATTACGAAAAACTCTTCCTCTCCCTGAAATATCAGACAAATTGGCGGATTTGGTCAGATATTCAGAAAGCTATATTTCAGCAAAAAATGTTATGCTATTTTATCCGACAAAATACGAAATCGATTTGCGCAAACTGCTTACAGATGACAAAAATTTCTATCTTCCGCGCGTAAATGGGAAAGAGTTGGAAGTTTGTCCATATAAATTGGGCGACAAACTTGAAAAATCTGAATTTCACATCCTTGAACCAACTTCAAAAGCCGTAGATAAAAATATTTTAGATTTGGTAATCGTACCGGCGTTGATGGTTGATGATGAAGGTTTTCGCCTTGGGTATGGCGGAGGGTTTTATGACAGATTTTTAAAGGATTTAAAAGTCAAAACTATCTGTACAATTCCAAAAGAACTACGCACACAACGTTTGCCACATGAAAATTTTGATATTTCGATAGATGAAATAATTTCATCATAAACGAAAAGACTCACCTTGATGGTGAGCCTTTATCGGTTTAGTTATAAATAGGGGGTTAGGTTTCATTTTATTAAGCGAAGGTATATTTAGGAGCCATATCCTTGATGCCTTGGTCTCGAGCTTCCTTAGCGGATTGCAATTCAGCTGTGATTTCTTTACCTAAAGCTTCAAGTTTTTCCTTTTCTTGAGCAAGTCTTTCTTCCTCAACCTTCAAGTTTTTAGTTTCAACTTGCATAGCTCTATCTCTACCTTGAGCATACAACTGACGCATAATGTATTCGTTCATTTGTTGTTGCTGTTGAGCATTTTGAGCTTGACCCATTTGTTGCATATACAATTGTTGCATAAATGGTGCGTTTTGGTTCATATAGGCAATTGCACTATTATGTGCAAAACCTAAGTAATTCATTGTTCTGCCCATCATTGATGCCGGAGAGCTTAGCAAATCACCGATTGAAACTCCGCCATTTGAGATGGTTGCAGTGTACTGCTGTAAATCTCTTAATCTTTTTGTCAGCTTTGTTAATTTGTACTCGACATCACTTTTCTGGTGAATCAAGTCGTGCACACGAGCTGTGAAAATCAGAATGCCCATTGTTCTAACCCTACCTTTTTAATATTTATAACTAACCTTTTTTTAACCTACATCTATATAAAAACATGTCGTGGCGCGTAATTGCATGATTTGAGGGATATTGTTAAGATTTCTTAATAATTAGAACTTAACTGTCCCCCTGAACTGGTTTCAGGGTCTCTAAAATTACAAATTTTAAATAGGACAAATATGTTCAATTTGAGATGCTG
>DHMN01000003.1:65341-89213 GCA_002405805.1 Cyanobacteria bacterium UBA4641
GATGCTGAAACAAGTTCAGCATGACTAAAATAAATTAACTGTCATTCCGAACTCGTTTCGGAATCCTTTCAATAATCAATATTTATCAATAATAATATTTGCTAAATTGTTAATATGGAAAAAATTCTGAAATAAATTCAGAATGACATGACCTTCTTGCTATTCATAATTTTTAACTGAACCCCAAATATCCTCCAAACAAAGTATAGCCATATTGAAACTTTTTGCTAAAATCACAACTGTGAGCGGTGTGTAAACGATTAGCACAGGCAGGGGAGAGAAATGACCACATTAACCATTAGAGAAAAGTTAGAAAAACGTGAATTTGAATGGCTTAGCGATATCGCAACAAAGTCAGCTAATTCAAAAGGACGAAAAATACAAGAGCCTCAATCTGATTTGAGAACAGATTTTCAAAGGGATAGAGATAGAATTTTACACTCAAAAGCATTCAGAAGACTAAAACACAAAACTCAAGTGTTTTTGTCGCCGTTTGACGACCATTTCAGAACTCGTTTAACCCACACTCTAGAGGTTTCGCAAATCGGCAGAACCATCGCAAGAGCACTTGACTTGAACGAAGATTTGGTTGAGGCAATCGCACTTGGACACGATTTGGGGCACACTCCGTTTGGTCATTGCGGAGAAGGGGTTCTAAATGAACTTGTCCCAGGGGGCTTTCACCACAATATCCAAAGTGTCAGAGTGGTAGAAGTTTTGGAAAAATTGAACTTGTGCCAAGAAACTATTGAAGGCATAAAAACTCACACTTGGGGCTTTACACCGACTACACCGGAAGGAAAGGTCGTACAACTTGCCGACAAAATCGCATATATAAATCATGATATTGAAGATTCTATCCGCGCTGGGGTAATTTCTGAAAGCGATTTGCCAAAAGATTGCATTGAATATTTTTCATCAAATCAAAGTAAACGCTTAAACAAAATGATAACAGAAGTCGTTAATCATTCAATCGGAAAAACTGAAATCTCTGATATTGCAATGAGCGAAGAAGCTTGGGGCTATACGACAAAACTTCGTCAGTGGATGTTTGAAAATGTTTATAATGATGAATCTATGGCTAAACTTGAGGAACGCAAAGCAAGACGAGTTATTAAAGAATTATTTTATCTGTATTGCGGAATGTTGAAAGAAATTTGTCCGCCTGAAAGAATTATTCGCGTTGTAACCGATTATATTTCAGGTATGACAGATAGATATGCCGTTGAAAGATTCAAGGAAAACTTTATCCCAATGGGGATAAAATGCAGTGCCAGAGAGGATTATTTGTACAAACTTGCAAACTCAACCGATTGCTAAAAGTTGAAAAAAGAGTATAATCAATTCTATGGATATACAGTATTTATCTGAATATTTAGAGTATTTGGAAGTCGAAAAAGGTTTGGCGCAAAATACTTTGGAGGCTTATCGCAGAGATTTGACTGCATTTTTAGATTTTTGCAAATCTCGTGGGGTTACTGATATTGCAGATATTGAAAGAACTGATTTAAACGCGTTTATATTAAAACTTCGCGAAGACAACTACAACCCAACAAGTGTAACTCGTAAAGTTGCATCGTTGCGAGGATTTTTTAAATGGTTTTGCGCAAATGAATATGGGACAAAAAATCCTGCTCAAACTCTTGAACAGCCAAAACTTCCCAAACATTTACCAAAAGTTATGACGGTGGAAGAATTAAATCAAATTCTTAGTTCTGATTTGACAGAAGAAGAATCCTTAATTGTGGAATTGCTCTATGGATGTGGGTTGAGGGTGTCTGAACTTGTTAATTTGCAATTGAATAATATTGATATCAAGTCAAAATATATTCAATGTTACGGCAAGGGGTCAAAAGAACGAATTGTTCCATTTGGAGAAAAAGCAAAAACCGCACTAAAAAAATACTTAAAAGTGCGCGATTTAATTATCCTGAAAAATAAGCTCGGCGATAATAAAATTTTGTTTTTAAAAGACGATGGCAAACAAATTACACGCCAAGATGTTTATAATTTCATAAAAAAACAGGGTGAAAAAATCCACAAACACATCTCACCACACACACTAAGGCACAGTTTTGCAACACATTTGCTTGAAAACGGCGCAGATTTAAGAGTTGTGCAGGAGTTACTTGGGCACAGTGATGTTTCTACAACCCAACTGTACACACATATTACAAAGAAACGCTTGAAAGAAGTTTATTTTGCAATAAATAAAAACTCGTGATAATATGAAACTATGCTAAACGTATTTATATCAGGACTTGAACGCCAGTCAGGCAAGACAATTGTTACGGCAGGATTAGCTGCAACAATGCAGAGCCTTTCTTACTCCACAAGCGTTTATAAGCCGATACAGACAGGGGCTGTCGAATTAAACGGATTTAAAAGCTCTCCTGATTTAGCATTGATAAAGCGTGTAGATTCAAATATTACAACAGGTTCAACATATTTGATAAAAAGCACTTCATCCCCTTTTGTCGGCGCGTACGAAGACGACTTGAAGGTCGATATAAACACAATTTTTACTGAAGCTCAAGGGTATGCAAAACTAAACGATTGTAACATCGTTGAAGGTTCAAACAGCTTAGCAACCCCAATTGCCGAGCATTTGACCGAAGTTGAGATGATTAAAACGCTAAATCTTCCACTGGTTTTAGTTATAAACCCTAAAAAGACATCAATTGATAACGTTATTATGGGCTTGACCCTTATTCAAGCAAGCAGAGTGAAGTTCTTGGGAATAATTCTTACTCAATACGATGAAAATTCTGAGAATTTGGAAGAAAAATATTTCCCTCAAATTTTGAAAGAATATGCAAATATAAATATTCTCGGAGTATTGCCTGATTATGGAAATATTGCAAATTTAACACCTGATACCTTGATAGCTGATATTTTGAACAGAGTGAAGATTGAAGAAATTTTTGGACTAGAGATTGCCAAACTCCGTGGGTAAGGGGTAAATTACTAAATGCCACAGTTCAGAGTGACCGTCTGCCATCTTGACTTCCAACTTTTCCATGCTCAAATGAGCTTTTCTACAGCATGTAAATGAGATAAACTTTAGTTCTTTTTCGGAGTTTTCATCCTTTTAAATGATGTTTAAATATTCGTATATTATAGAATAGAAATGTAATAAAGATTGAATTGGGTAGGTTGATGGAACAAAGTTTTGATTTTTCTTCTTATAACAACATAAAACATCTCACAGAAGATGAACTGGCTGCGTTGTGGGAAAAATACCTTGCTGACAAATCAGACAAATCTGCAAGAGATACTTTGATTGTTCAATATATTTACCTTGTACGATATGCGGTAGGTCGTGTAAAAGTTTCGCTCCCTGCTACAATTTCTGTTGAAGATATTGCAGGCTACGGTGTTGAAGGCTTGATTAATGCAATTGAGCGTTTTTCCCCACAAAAAAATACTCGTTTTGAAACTTATGCACTTATTCGTATTAGAGGTTCAATTTTAGACAGAATCCGTTCTCAAGACTTTTTACCAAGAAGTGTGAGAAAGAAAATTAAAGACATTAAACAGGCTGCTGAAATATTAAAACAACAACTTGGCAGAACTCCTACAACAACAGAAATTGCAAATTATCTTGATATGGAACCGGAAAAGGTTAGTCAAATAATGTCAGAAGATGTTGTTGTGACTTCGATTTACGACAGACGCGGTTCATCTGATGATAGTATGGAAATCATTGATACTATTGAAGATTCAAACAAGTTGAATCCGCAAGAGCAAATGGAAGAAAAAAATGTCAAAACAGATTTGCAAAGAGCATTGCAAAGACTGCCTGAAAGGGAAAGAGTTTTGATGGTTCTTTACTATCAGGAAAACATGACAATGAAAGAAATCGGCGAAACTCTCGGGATGTCAGAATCAAGAGTTTGCCAATTGCATGCTCAATCTATTATGAAATTGAAAAATATCCTTAATGAGAGCCGTACATCTCGTCTTCAAAAAGCAATTGTTTAATTAACAATTAATTAATTTAGGGTTGAAAATGTCTAAATAATTTGTTACCATGGAATATATAACTATCTTAGAGGTTAAAACATGATGGAAAAGCATATTGATTATTCGGGATGCTTGGCGTGCAAAGAATCAAGCGGTTTTACTCTTGCTGAAGTTCTAATCACGTTAGCGATTATTGGTGTTGTTGCGGCATTGAGTTTGCCGACATTATTACAAGCGATTGCAGAACGTAGCAGTTCTGAAACTCAAGCAAATGTAGCTCAAAAAATTACAAAATCAATGAATTTAATGAGGGCAGATGGGGCATTAGAAAAGACCTATGCCAGTACAGATGATTTTGTAGACGAGCTTTCTAAATATTTAAAAATCACAACCAGATGTGATGCAGACCATATTGCCTCTTGTTGGCCTTCAAAAACTGTTATCACAAAAGAAGGTAAAGTGCTTGACGTTAGCAAAGTTAAAACAGGAAGAAACTTACAAATTCCGGGGAACAAAACCGGAAACGTTGGTATGATTTTGGCTGATGGTACTGCACTGATTATGACTTATAACCCAGATGCACCGATTATTGGTGAAGGGGACACCGTTATTCCTTCTACCGCATCACTCCCAATCGGTTTTGGAAGATACAAAGATTATGCCTATACATCAAGTGTAACGGCAGGTGTTGATTTTGTTATGGATACAAATGGTTTCCAAGGTCCAAACAGTGAAACTCGTGATGGGAAATACAAGGATATCAGAAGTTTTAAAGTTGCAGCATTTTCTGAAGGTTGCCCAGGAGAAGAATTTGACGGCATAGGTTGTTTATACATGTTGCCATCTTACGGTCCACTTGATACAACACTTTCTGAAAATAAAAAATATGATAGCAAATTCGCATCAACAAATAATAATTGGGCAGGCGCAAGAAAAGGTTGCCAAGACATAGGTATGGATTTGCCATCTCGAAGTCAAGCAGAATCTATCGTTAAAAAGAGCAAATCAAACAGCAAATTATATTCAATGATTAAACCAGGTGGTGGTTGTATTTGGTCATCTACAGAATGGTCAATAGGCAACAATTGGGGATATACAAAATCTCCAAGTGTAACATCAGGAGATTTATGTAATGGAGACAAAGACAAAAACATGCACAAAGCACTTTGCATCGGTGATTAGGTTTTATTTAGAATGACAATATAAAAATAAATGGCTTGACTTCCAAACTTCTTGTCCTTCTTCTTCCACCCATCGACAAAATATCGCTAAGCTTGCTTTGCCTCTCTGTGCTTTTTCAAAGCATTATCGCAAAGGACACCGATTTTGTTCAAAACTAATGATGAAACAGAACCGATAACCAAAGCTTTTGAACCTGCAAACAATTTCGCATTACAAATCAATGACACACCAACTCCAGCCAAAGCAGGGATACCATATTTCAGAGCAATTGATGCTCGTTGCTCATTGCTGTCAGATTTACCCAAGTTATAGCCCAAAACGCCGATAGAGCCTAAAATTGTCAATACATCGGTTGGAGCAGAACCAAGAGATAAGTCTCTCAATTTGTTCACAAAGTCTTCGTTTTCAATTTTTATTGCTTTATCAAGAGATTTTATGCCTGAACGATATGATTTTTCGAGCACTGCATAATCATCTTTTGATAGCAGATTTTTGTAAATATCTAAAACATCTTCAATTTTGCCTTGTTTAAATCCGACAAAACTGTCTTTCAAACCTTTCATTTCGCTAAGCAATACTTGGGCAGAGTCATTATCAATAGTTTTATTTTTCAAAGATTCATTTATTTTTTCAACAAACCCATCCATATCAGCAACGATTGTTTCTTTTAATTTGGCATTTGCCACAGGGTCTTTTGCATATTTTTTGATATTCACTCTGATATCGCGTAAATGTTTAATCTTGTCAATATCTTTAAATGAAATCAAATCGGTCATTTTTCTGATAGCATCTTCTGAATCGTTTGCCATATCAGAAATTGAGTGGGTCAATTGTTTTCTGAAACCATGAACCTCTTTTTGGATAACTTGTTTTTTCTCAACAATTTTAGAGTCTGCAATAAATTGGTTGTAAACATCTTTTGACCAAAATACATCCTTGAGTTTTGCAAATTCTGCCTGCAAAGTTAATGCGATTTTCTTAACACGGTGATAACGTCCTTTAATTGGAGCTTTTCCAAAATGGGCAAGGTAAGTTGCACTGATTTCATCACGCATTTGTCTTGCTTCTAAAAGCCATTGAGTTCTTGTTTTGGTAACCCCGTTTATTGTAATATTTTCAACATATCTGTTTGTTACACTGTTATCGCCCAATCTTTGAGCCATCAATTGAGCCTCTTTTAGTGTTCCTGAAGTCTTTTTATAAGAATCTACAACAGATTGACGTCCGATTTTTTCAAACAATTTGGTAATTCCGTCATGAATTTTTCCGGTAAGTTTTGTTACCCCCATAATTCGTTTGAAGACTAAATCCTTAAATGATGTAAAATTATTGATGGCCTCAACCTTGTGTTGTGCCACATTCAATAACGCAAGAGCCATTATGTACATTTTATTTGGTGATGGTACACCATTTTCGGTCAATTTTGAATCTTGCAATTTCTTTTCCAAATAATGTCTTAATTTTTGGAAATTCTTAGCCAAGCCTTTTGGACCACCTTGCAAGAAGAAGAATATTCCGGCACCTGTCAAAACAGTCGCTCCGGCAATAGATAGACCGATTAACTTGACGTTATGGGTTTTTCTTGCCTCTTCCGGTGTGATTATTTTAAAATCTTTCGGTAAAAATTCATCTTTGGATTGCGAATCCTGATTTTTAGACATACCAAGCCAGTAATCTTTCGGATATTTTCTTACCGTAACATCTCCGAAAGCATTTGGATTATTATTCATATTTTGAATAGAATTAATCATGAATTCACTAGCCTACACTATTTATAATAAGTATAAAATACAAATAAAATTGCCCATAAGCTAAATCATGATAAAGTTATGTTACGAAAACAACTCGGTATCTATAACTTTTGCAACCTCTAGTGCTGAATTTTTATTAGAAAGTAATTCTTTTACTTCACCAAGTTCTTTAATATTTTTTTCGCGTCGGTCTTGATTATATAACAACTCTTCAATTTCGTAAGTAATATTTAGCGGAGTTACATTTTTTTGTATAATTTCAGGAACAATTGATTTATCCGCAATAATATTTGGCAAAGATACTCGTTTTATGCATCTTAACAACAAATAACCAAAATACAAAATCCAAGGTCCGCGATATGCTATAATCATCGGAGTTTTGTATAAACAAGCCTCAAGTGCAACCGTTCCTGATGCCAAAATCAACGCATCAGATACACTCAGCAAGGCTTGATTTTCCCCTTTAATCACCTTGATGTCGCAATCTCCAAGATATTTGTTATAAACTTCATCTGACAAATTCGGAGCCTGAGAGATACAGAATTGCAAATCAGGATGTCTGTGTTGTAAACGTTTTACCGTTTCTTTAAACACGCTCATCAAGTTTTCCAATTCAAACTTTCTTGACCCCGGAAAAACTGAAACTAATTTTTTCTCAATATCTAGTCCATGTTTTCTGAAAAACTCTCTTTTTCCTGCAGCCGGCGGAAGTTGAGAAACAAGTGGGTGTCCACAATAATGTGTATCAATACCGTATTGTGCATACAATTGTTTTTCAAATGGGAAAATACACAAAACTTTATCCACAAACTTTTTGATTAAGTGAATACGGTATTTGCGACTAGCCCAAACTTGTGGCGGAATATAATAAAAGATTTTTATTCCTGCAGCATGCAAAAATCCTGCAACAGACAGGTTAAACGCACCATAATCAATAAGCAAAACTAAATCAGGTTTATATTCATTTTTCAAATAATCAACAACGGCTTTTCCTAATTTGAAATGGTCTACCAAAATTTTTGGAGAAATCCCCATTGCAGACATTTTTTCCTGAGTTGAAAACAACTTAACACCTTCATTTTGAAGGTTGATACCACCAATACCTTCAATTTGCAAATCACAATCAAGAGCTTTCAATTCTCTGACGACATTTGCGGCATGGATATCGCCTGAATATTCACCTGTTATAATAAATAATTTTTTCATTTACACTGCCATTATTACAATATTATGTTCATCTGCATATTTTACTACTTTTTCTTGGTCAACAATGATGGTTTCATTTGCCTCAACAGCAATCAAACCGGCATGGTAATGTTTCATTGTTCTCAATGTTTTCATACCGATTGCAGGAATATCAAAACGTTTGTCTTGTTTTGGTTTTGCAACTTTTACAACAACTGCATCACCTTTAGCTAATTTTGCACCACGTTTGATACATACATCAGTACCTTCAATAGCCTCAACTGCCATAATCATTTTGTCCTTGATGACAACAGATTGACCAACGTCTAATTTGCCCATCTCTTTAGCTAACCAAAAACCGTAATTAACATCACTCATTTGAGCTTCTGTAGGTTTGTGTTTGCCAAGAACACCTGCAGGAATCATCAAATTTTTGATAAAAATAGTTTGGTCAAGAACTTCAACACCAATTTTGTTAAGTTCTTCAACAATCATCAACATAACTTGGTCATCATTTAGTCTTGATGCTTCTTTAATCAATTCAACAGCTCTTTTGTCAAATTTGTGCAATTGCAAAAGAACTTTTTTATGAACTTTACCCAAGAAAGTTAATTGTTTAATTTGCTCTTCTTTCAAAATTGATTCAATTTTATTAACTTCGCCCGGATGGCAGCTGTAAACTTTTGAGCAATGTTTTTTTAGTTCATGAACATTGTCTTTTGCTAAAGATATGCAAATGACTTCAAAACCGTTTTCTTTCGCATATTGAGCCATTCTTACAGGTAATACACCATCTCCGGCTACCAAACATTGTTTATTTTCTAATGTAATAGACACCTTTATTTTCCTCTTTTACTGTTTTCTTAATGAATAAATCTTTTCTACTTCGCTTTCAGGTAATATTTTAGCACCACCAAGGAATTTTGTAAAAAGTATTGTTTTTGCATACTCTTCAACAAGTTCCAATTTCAAATAAGTTTCCCTGACGTTTTTTCCACCGACAATAACACCGTGGTTTGCCATCAATATTACATCATATTCTTTAAAGAACTTTGAAGTCTTTTCAACAAGTTCTTCTGACCCAGGAATTGAATAGTCTGCAAGTGGAATTTTGCCAAAACAATATACAATTTCCGGTGAAATCGCATCATCTAGGGCTACATTTGCTGATGCAAACGCGGTTAAATATGGTGAATGAAAATGCAAAACACAATTCACATCAGTTCTTTGCTTATAAAATTCCAAATGCAAAAATCTTTCACTGGACGGTTTTGAATTGCCACTAACAAGTTTTCCATCCATATCCACAACACTGAAATCATTTTCAGATAAATATCCGTTAGCAGAAGCTGATGCAGTAATTATAATATCCTCTCCCAAACGACAGGACATATTACCAGAGATTCCCGGTGTGTAACCTTTAGAACCTGAAATTTTGCCATATTCAATTAATTCTTTTTGAATATCGTTTAACATCTAGTCCACAGTTTCCTTATTTGGGTCTTCAATATCAATTACTTGAGCATGGTCTAAAACTTGCGGTTTTGCTTTTGCATCATTTTTCCTTGTTCTTGATGATACCTTAACCTCTTCTTGCTGTTTTGCAGGAGAGAAAGCTAATTTACGATTTTCATCCTTTTGATGTTGACCTAATCTTTCAGGGTTTTTAATTTCCATTTTTCCATACTTGATACTTGTTCCTTTTGTATCAAAAGCCAAGTCAAAGCCGAAGTATGTAGTTTGTCTTACAAAGTCATACCCTAAACGAATTTTGATATCATCAGGTCCAACCGCTATTACAAATCTGTTTTCTTGGAACAATTTACCGTTAGGTGAATCATCACTCAAGTTAGCCATACCTGACCAACCAACTGACAAATATTTGCAAACTCTGAAAATTTCAGACAAATAAACGGTTGAATGACCATATCTGTACATATCATAACGAGGAACCGGAGTATGGTCGTCATAACCTGTTTGGAAATATCCTAAATCTTGCATCCAACGTTTATATTGAACGTGAGCTCTAGGTCCGATTCTACCAACAAACTGAGTATCACCTGTACCATATACGGCAGCAGAACCTTGTAATGCCAAACTCAAATCAAAGTAAAATTTATTTTCAGGATTTTCATAAGAATATAATTTTTGAGAAATCTCAGCCATATATCTCAATCTTGTTGTTGAAATATTAGAACCTGCAATTTTTTCACCATAGTAGTTCTTATCGTTATCTTCCATCAAACCAAAGCCGATTCTGTGTCTGAATCTTAGACCTTTGCCTTCTGCTAAGAAATCTTTAATACTATAAGCTTTGTCATAGTAAACTTCAGCCATATATTTCGGCATTCTTGCACCCATAAACCATTCATCCATGAACGAATTTGCGGAATATTGCAAGTATAAATTATCATCCAAACGCTGAATACCTTTTAAGAAGAAGATATCAGCCGCAGAACCATAACCTAATTCGGTTGAATTGAAGGTATTACGATATTTCAACGCACCACCGAAACCAAAGTTACCGTGTTGGTAGTTTAAGAACGGAATAACTTTTACAACAGAGCCTGCAGGGCCTCCAAATACAAATCCGGGACCGATGAACATACCTAATTTACGTCTTGAACCAAATTCAGGGTAGTTAGCCTCAAAATAATCACGTTCTTTGTTTGTATAAGCCGTCAAACTTGGCCAAGTGAATAAATATTTACCTTTATGTGAAACTTCAATATTTTTTGCAACAAACATATCGTGATTTTTGCGCGCGTCAACATAAATATTTTCGATATTAAAATGTAATTTATTACCAGATGGGTCACCGAAGAACAAAGCTTTTTCATCATCATCCAAAATCATGTTTGAAAACATTGGTCCAATCATTCTTGAACTCATTCTATAAATTTGAGAGGTTTCAGAGTGAAGATTACCATCTGTCAAAACAAGCAAAGAATCCTTTTGGACAGCTTTTTTAGCATCCATAATCATCGCATCTGATACAGCTTCCATATTATCCATAACCATGGATTCTTCGTTCATATCAACTTCCAAATAATCAGCTTTTGCAGGCATGCCATCTTTTGTAATAAAAACATGACCGATAGCTTTTAAAATATTTGAATCCTGATTATATGTCATAGTATCAGAAACAACTTTTGTATTTTGAGGAGGCAAATACAATAATGGTCTGCCTGTTGCAACCATATCACCTGTTTCTTCATCAAAATTAACCTTATCTGCATCCAATTGCATTTCTTTTTCAGACACTTGTTCAGAAATTCCTGTTTCTAAAGAAATAGAATCTGATGATGGAATATCTGTTTCCGTCGCATTTTGGATAGAATCAGCAATAGAACCGTCCTCAATTAACAGTTGCTCATTGGTTTCTTCTTCGTCAACATCTTTTTTCTTATTCCAAAATTTAACTTTACTTAAAACACTTGATTTCTTTTTAGTTGTTTGACTAACAGGTTTTTCCATCTCATCCGAGTCACTCTGCTCATCATATTGAGGGATATCAGGCGACATACTGCGGATTTTGTTAGTTAATTTTATACGCATTTGTTTGAAAAACGGAGCACGACCGTCTTTATCATCCAAACTGTCGCTATAATCTCCTCCCTGATAATCAAAAGAATAGCGGAATTCATGTTGAGTTGTTTCAGGCATCATGCGGTTGCTCATTGGAGAACGAAAGAAATTTTGCCCATCCAAATCTTCCGGCGTAACCGTTGGCATAACAGAAGGTACTACAACTTCATCACTAGCAAATGCGCTGTGAGAAAATGCCAGAATAAAAAATATTATAAATATAAACTTTTTCAATCTTTACCTTCCTTGTTTATCCCTAAATATAATTCAATGGGTTTGTCGGTTTACCGTTTACACGAACCTCAAAGTGACAGTGAGGGCCAGTACTGTAACCTGTTGAACCTTCTCGTCCGACTGTTTGACCTTTTTTAACGAATTGACCATTACTAACATTGATTGCTGACATGTGACCATACAATGTAGTGATAGGTTTTCCGTTAATTACACCGTGGTCAAGGATTACAACCTTACCATATCCGCCATACCAACCTGAGTAAATAACTTTACCATCGTTAGAGGCTCTGATAGCTCCGCCGTTTGGACCTGCAATATCAATACCTGAGTGGAAAATTCTGCTCTTAAATATTGGGTGAGTTCTCCAACCGAATGGAGATGTAATAGGTCCTGAAATCGGATAACTGAATCCTGTTGACGATACATGGACTTGAGATGAGCCTGAGCTTGCATTTCTTCTTGTCAAACTCTCAATCATGCTCTGAATACTTGCTGATTGTCTTGCCAATTCTCTTTCAGAACGTTCATAATAACTTTTATCTTTTTGCAAGCGTTCAATCATATTTTTGTTTTCGGCAATTGAACCTTGAATTGTAGCTTTTTGATTATTAATATCTCTTATTGATGCCTCAACCATTCGTCTTTGAGATTCAACTTGGGTTTTTAACATTGCAATTTGGTTAGCTTTTGCTTTCACTAACTGCATTCTGCGGTAATCGTCCTGAATAACGATTTTTTCATAATAGAACATGTCCATCATGCTATTAACATCTGTTGCAGACAAAATCAATTCAAACATGCCTGAACGTTGGTGTTTATATACCTGACGGATTCTTGATTTCATCTGAGCATCAATTGACCTGAATTCATAAATAGCTGTATTAAGTTGACGTTCCATAGAACTCAAATTTGACACCAACGAATTATAACGTACTGTTGTGTTTTGAAGTTCAACTTGCGCTTTTTCAAGTTTTTGTTGGTTGTTGCTTAATTTATTTCTTTCGGTTTTTAGTTTTAAATCAGCTTGTCGTTTCTTTTGCTGGAAATAAAAACGTTTATTATTTGTTTGTTTTAATTTTTGAGTCAAAGAAGATTTTGACTGCGCTGCAAAAGTCGGAGCCACAACAGCTCCTACCAAAATCCAGCTTATTAAAAGATATTTTAATGTATTTTTTATACTCATTTTTATACTATTTTATAATTATCGGTAACAACATTAATCCCACTGTCCAAGCAATAAAAGTCACACCAATGACAGCTATTATAATCTTTTGATATTTTCTGAAAAATTCCATAAATTCTCCCCTTATATATTTTGTATTTTACTATCAAAAAAAAGTTTGTGCAAGAAAATGAAACATGTTATTACAAATAGTTACTTGAAAACATTAACTTGCCAATAATAAAAAGCAATTATAAATAATTAAATAAAAATTAATTTCAAATGACTTTGGCAAAAATAACGTTAAAATAAAAATATAGAAAATTAGTTGAATGGAGTTGATGTAGATGTTAGATTTTGACAAATTTACGAATTATTCTCAAGAGATTTTATCAAGTGCAAATGCCTTGATGAATTCCTATCAGAACTCCCAAATGGAGCCTGAGCATATAATGCTTACTATGATTAAGGATAACGGAATTATCAAAGACTATTTGACAGAATTAAACTTGTTGAATCAAAACTTTATTAATAGAATAGTTCAACGTGTCGAAGGTTTTCCAAAAATCTCAGGACCGATAAATCCGCAAAGCTTGTATTTATCTAACGATACAAGAAGATTGTTAGAACTTGCAATGGATGAGAGTCAAAAATTAAAAGATGATTTTGTTGGAATTGAGGCTATTTTACTTGGAATGACAAAACTTGATAACAGCAATATCAAATCTTTGTTAGAAGATTATGGAGTTCGCTCCGGCACAGTATTAGATGCAATGAAAAAAATAAGAGGTAATAAAAAAGTGGATAGCAAAAACGCAGAAGAAAATATGAAAGCTTTGGAAAAATATTCTACCGATTTAACCGCACTTGCTAAAAAAGGCAAACTAGACCCTGTAATCGGTAGAGACGAAGAAGTTAGAAGAATTATACAAGTATTGAACAGACGTACAAAAAACAACCCTGTTTTAATTGGTGAACCGGGGGTTGGTAAAACCGCTATTGTTGAAGGTTTAGCTCAACGTATAGTAAGAGGAGATGTTCCGGAAAGTTTGAAAGATGTTAAATTGATTTCACTTGACTTAGGCGCTCTTGTTGCCGGTGCAAAATTCAGAGGTGAATTTGAAGAAAGATTGAAAGCCGTATTGAAAGAAGTTGAAGAGTCAAACGGTGAAATCGTTATGTTCATTGATGAGTTGCACACCGTTGTCGGTGCAGGTTCAACAGAAGGTTCAATGGATGCAGGCAACTTGTTAAAACCAATGCTTGCTCGTGGAGTTTTAAGAACAATTGGTGCTACAACAATCAACGAATATCGTAAATATATCGAAAAAGACCCCGCTCTTGAAAGACGTTTCCAACCGGTTATGGTTGATGAACCGTCAGTTGAAGACACAATCAGTATTTTGCGTGGTTTGAAAGAAAAATACGAAGTTCACCACGGAGTAAGAATCCTTGATAGTGCAATCATTGAGGCTGCAAAATTATCAGACAGATATATTACAGACAGATTTTTGCCTGATAAAGCAATCGACTTGATTGATGAGGCTGCAAGTTCATTACGTATAGAAATTGATTCAATGCCTGAAGAGATTGATACAATGATGAGACAAAAAATCCAATTGGAAATCGAACGTGAGGCATTGAAAAAAGAAGATTCTGACGAGGCAAAAGCCAAAGTTGAAGATATTACAAAACAAGTAACAGAACTTGAAGGCAAAATCAATGTACTAAAAGCTCAATGGGAAAAAGAAAAAGCATCAATTACATCAGAAGCAGATGTAAAAGATGAAATCAACAAAGTAAAAACCCAAATTGAAGAGGCTGAAAGAAACACTGATTTGCAAACTGCAGCTGAATTGAAATACGGCAAACTTCTTGAATTAGAAAAGAAATTAAAAGCTTGTCAAAACAAAGAACACACTGACAACAAACTTTTAAAAGAAGAAGTAACCGCAACAGATATTGATGAAGTTGTTTCAAAATGGACAGGAATTCCTGTAACCAAACTTGTTGAATCAGAAATGCAAAAATTGTTGCACATGGAAGATATTTTGCACAAAAGATTGGTTGGACAAGATGAGGCAGTTGATACTGTATCTGATGCAATCCGTCGTGCTCGTTCAGGTTTGAAAGACCCTAAACGTCCGATTGGTACTTTCTTATTCTTAGGACCAACCGGTGTTGGTAAAACCGAATTGGCAAAATCTTTGGCAGAATTTATGTTCAACGATGAAGATGCTCTAATCCGTATTGATATGTCTGAATATATGGAAAAACACAATGTTGCAAGACTTGTCGGAGCTCCTCCGGGATATGTCGGATATGAAGAAGGCGGTCAACTTACAGAGGCTGTAAGAAGAAAACCTTATTCAGTTGTGTTATTTGATGAAATCGAAAAAGCACACCCTGATGTATTCAATATCATGTTACAAATCTTTGATGATGGTCGTTTAACCGATTCAAAAGGCAGAACCGTTGATTTCAAAAACACATTAATAATAATGACAAGTAACATCGGTTCAGATATCATCTTGGAAAACTCATTAAATTCAATGGTATCACCTGAAGAATTTAACAATACAAAAGAAAAAGTTCTTGCAGTATTGCGTCAACACTTCAAACCTGAATTTTTGAACAGAATTGATGAAACAATTTTCTTCAAAGCCTTGAATTTACAACAATTGAGCAAAATCGTAGATATCCAAATGGATTACTTACGTAATTTATTAAAAGACCAAGAATTAGAATTTGTAATCACTGATGAGGCTAAAGAATTTTTGGCAACTCAAGGTTTCAACCCTGTATATGGTGCAAGACCATTGAAACGAGTAATTCGTCAACAAGTTGAAAACCCATTATCAAAATTGATTCTTGCTCAAAAATTCTTAAAAGGCGATAAAATCAAAATTGATGTTGATGATGACAAATTGAAATTTGAAAAAGTATAATCTATTCTATTCTTCATCTATATTACAGGAGCGGCGCGGACAAAATGTCCGCGCCGCTTTATTTATATACACCCCTAACAATAAACTAACAAACATTTATTACTCTTTTGGTGTTATGAGAAAGATACTAAAATTATTATTCGGAATTTCATTATTAATGTTTTGCACTTTACAAGCTAATGCTCAAAACGTTAAATTTATTCAAGTTACAGATGTTCACTTAACCCAAGTCAACAAATCAAGACTTGAAACATTTGTCAGCAACATTAATCAAAAATATTCAAACAAAGGCATCGATTTTGTTGTATTTACAGGTGATAACATTGATAAAAGAAAAGCCTGATTTAATTTTACTTGATGTAATGATTCCTGAAATTGACAGATTTTCACTATGTAAAATCATTAAAAATAACGAAATGATAACAACAATTTACCAAAAGAATGTTATATAGAGTGTTTTGGTATAATCAGCTACCAAGTCAAAGTTATAAATAATTTGGTAAATGATATCCTGAATTTGTCTGAAATTGAGACCGAAAAATACAATGATACAAAAGTTTTCAAGTCGATTATTTTAAACGATATGATTTCAGAAATTATAAACTACACGGAAGAAAAAGATATTCCGATAAACTTGATTTCAAGCAAGCCGCAAATTTCTTATAATGGGGATAAAATGCTGTTATCTCGCGCGGTTTCAAACCTTATATCTAATGCCATACGATATTCAAACTCAGAGAAAATAGATGTTTTTCTTGACGAAAACGAGAATACTGTTACCATAAAAATTCAAGACTACGGAGTGGGAATACCACAAGAACACCAAGATAGAATTTTTGAAAGATTTTATCGAGTGGATAAAGCAAGAAGTCGACAATTTGGCGGCTCCGGACTAGGATTGGCTATCGTAAAAAACATTGTCGAATTGCATAATGGCACAATTGGACTCCAAAGTGAACCTAAACAAGGCTGCATTTTCACAATCACACTGCCGAATGAATAGTAATTTTAGTGGTGACACTTCGCCACATTACATTGATGATTTATTACAAAAAGGTCATTGTCGTTCTGAAAACTTAGAATAAAATAACGTTAAATAGCTTGTCTTCTTGCCCTCTTGTCTTCTGTACCTCTTGTCGGCATTGCTATGCCGACAAATAATTATTGCAAAATGTAACAGAATATATACAAAATAGATAAAGAATAAGCAATTTTTAAATCTCAAAATACTTTATATAAATGTAAGGGAAATTAAGAGAAAGAAAATTTAAGGGGATAAAGATTATGAGAAACGATTATGAAATGATTACAGTTAAAGCTTATGTAGCTTCATTAGACGAAGTAAAATATAACACTGTATCTGAACAAGAAATCGCTAACGAAGTTGAAAAATATTTATTGAACATCAGAAGAGCTGACACTAACGCTAAAATCGTTGAAGCTTTGTTGGCTTAGGCTCAATTATGTACCCCTGAACAGCAAAAACGATATTACTTACTCATATCCAACTGGCACATTTGAGGAATTGTTCCGCCATTATGTTCAATAATTCTATCAAAAATCTTGGTTTCAATCGTTGGGTTGCAAAACATTTTTGAAGAACTCAAATCACCATCTTGATACTTCTTCAAAAAATGGTATTCTCCACCACCCCAAACAAAAGCAATTGCCAATAAAATAACAATACCGACAACACTCAAAGTTTTATCTGTTTTTGAAGTCGCTTTTGCAAAAACTTGATAACAAGTCAAAGGCAAAATCACAAATAATGTCAAAATCGCCAAAATTCTATCCACAAAAGCTACAAAATAAGTATAAGTAACTCCTGCCGGTTGATACATAACAATAGTGAGTTTATCTGCGATAATATACAAAAAGATAACTGCAAGTGCCACAAACAACGCAACAACCGCATATATCATTCCGATAATATAAAGTTTTGATGCAGAGCTGATATTTATTTTTTCAAGAAATTTCATACTGTGATTATACGCTAAAAAAGATTTTTGTGTAAAAAATGTAATTATTTTCACATTAAATTAATACCAATCACAAGCCCCTGAACCGCACAACAAATTATCCAGCTCTTCCATTGTTTCGTTTCTTGTCATTTCGTAAGTTACAGGTGTAATTGAAATTTTATTATTTTTAACGGCAGCAATATCAGTTTTGGCATCGTCAGGTTCATTGATAAGTTCACCTGCCATCCAATAATAAACTTTTCCTCTTGGGTCAACTCGTTTTTCGTAAGCATCAGTGAACATTTTTCTGCCAAGTTCTGTTATCGCAACACCTGAAATATCTTCTTGGTCAAGTTTTGGAATATTCACGTTCAATATGCATTTTTTAGGGAATTGAAATTCTTTAATTTTGTCCAAAAGTGAAACAATAAATCTTGCAGGGAATTTAAAATCCTCATAGTCTGCATGCATTGTCGCCAAAGATACAGCAATACTTGGAATACCGAGCATTGCTCCTTCCATCGCGCAACTCACGGTTCCTGAATACAAAATATCAGCACCAAGATTTGGTCCATGGTTGATACCTGAAATTACAAAATCAGGTTGTTCATCTTTTTCTAAAATCGCATTAACGCCAATTTTTATACAATCCCCGGGAGTACCTGTTGTAACCCAAGTTCTGCGTGCTCCGGTTCTTGCTTCATCAATTTCTTCCACACGTAAAGGGGTATGTAACGTCAAAGAGTGTCCTGATGCACTTCTTTCTCTATCGGGCGCAATAACATAAACATTATGTCTTTTTGCCAATTCTTCCGTCAAAACGCGAATACCGTTTGCGGCAATTCCATCGTCGTTTGATACTAATATATTCATTTATAATAGCTCCTTAAATCATTGAGGTATCTGTATTTACAGTATAAAGCATACAAATAAAATTGTACAATATTAAGAAACGTAAAGTATAATATCAAAAATATAGCAATTTTATATACTCAAAATACTTTATATATATGTAAACACGAGGATGTGCTTTTCGAGGAATCAAGAACAGACTTTAAGCACACACTTCACACTTCACTATTACGAGGAATGAACAAAATTTACATTCCAAGAGTCTTTGAAAAAAGACTCTTTTTTTTGCGTGCTTAGTTTTCCATTTGTTTTGCGCGAGTTTCTTCGTCTTTGATAAATTTGCAAACTTCTTCAAGACGAGAATCTTCCATCGCATCTATCAAGCTTTGAATATCTGTAAATTTACCAAGCGCAAAACCTGTTTCTGCAAGCAAAACACAGTCATTACATAATCTGTATTCGCCATATTGAATAGAACCTGCCAATGATTTATTTTTTCCGCAGCAATCACAATCAAAATATTCATTTGCACAATCAGGATTTTCATCCAAATCGTCCAAAACCATTTGATTAACTACTTGTTGCATTTCTGAGATTATTTCTTCATTTGTTTTTGCCATAGTTAAAAATCCTTATTTTACAAGTTCTGCCATATCGCGTACAGCTTGAGCAAGCCCTGTAAACACTGCTCTTGAAATAATGCTGTGACCAATGTTTAACTCATTCAAATCTTGAATTTGGCGCATACGATGAACATTTTCATAATTCAAACCGTGTCCTGCATTAACTTTTAAACCAAGCGCATGAGCAAGACGTGATGATTCGCGTAATTTTTCAAATTCTTCTTGTTCATCTGGAGTGCCAAAAGCAATTGAATATTGACCTGTGTGAAGTTCAATATATTGAGCACCTGTTTTTGCCGCAGCCCTAATTTGGTCTTCTGATGGGTCAATAAATAAACTTACCAAAATTCCTGCATCAACAAGTGGAGCGATAAATTTTGTAATTTTTTGCAATTGACCTGCTACATCCAAACCGCCTTCTGTAGTTACTTCTTGTCTTTTTTCTGGTACAAGGCAAACTGAATGAGGTTTTATGGAAAGTGCGATTTTTTGCATTTCGTCAGTCACTGCCATTTCAAGATTCAAATTTGTTTTAAGAGTTTTAATCAAAGCTCTGACGTCTTGGTCTTTGATATGTCTTCTATCTTCTCTCAAGTGAGTTGTGATTGAAGTTGCTCCGTTTTCTTCACAAATTGCTGCAGCTTGAACTGGGTCCGGTTCAAACCCTCCTCTAGCGTTTCTTAAAGTTGCAATGTGGTCAATATTTACACCTAAAAGCATATTTTATATCCTTTCTTAAAATTTCATTTTACTAATTTTTAATAAAGCTGTATATGATGGCAAAATCGTGATTCGTTCATCTTTATCATCTGAACTTGCCGCAAGCTCTACAGCTTTATGAATATCTTCCTCTACAATAATTTTATCTGTCGGAACTCCTGCATATTTTAGTCTCAATGCCATATCTTTTGCACGAATACCGGATGTTATAATCGCTTTTTGAGCATTTTTCAATTGTTCAAAATCACTATCCCAAAGCCATGAAATATCACGTCCGTCTGCGTAATTATCATTAATCGCAATCAAGATTTTTGAAGACAAATCGACAGTTTTCAGAACTTCACTTGCACCTGTCGGATTTTTGATAAGCTGAATTAAAGTATTGTGACCGTTTATCACTCTGCGTTCAGCCCTTCCAAAAATTGATTGATAAGACAAAACTGCTGATTTTATGGTTTCGTAACCAATTCCGTTTTCTAAAGCACAAGCAACCGCACCTAAAACATTATAGGCATTATATAAACCGACTAAGTTTATTTTAAATTCGTACTCATCATTTTCATGTTTCACTGTCAAAACAGAATAGTCAGAATAAATCTTCACAAACCCTTTATAATCAGGCTCAGGACGTTTAAATGAGCAAGATTCACAGTGATAATGTCCTTCTTGCGCAAAAAATTGTTTATCATATTTTAGCGGATTGCCACAAACGCAATTAAACACCTCAGTTGGGGCATTTGATGCTGAGTTATGAATATCTGATAAAATTTCGACACTTTCAAATCCGTAGTATTTTGCATTTCTATTATGCCCAAAATTCATAACTAATGGGTCGTCAGCGTTTAATACAAGTGTCAAATCAGGATTTTTATCTATCGCACCTTGGATAAAACTTGCAGTTGTAGAAAGTTCGCCATATCTATCCAGTTGGTCTCTGAATAAATTTGTTACAAGCAAATAATCCGCCTTGAAATAGTCATACAACTTTGTCAAATATGCCTCGTCAGACTCTAAAACCGCATAATCAAAACGTTTGAAAGGCAAAATATTCAGTGCAAAAACATTTGCAATCCCTGTCAACATATTTGCACCCTTTACGTTGTGAATAAGTTTAAACCTGTCTTCTTCCAAAATATGTGCTAACAAACCAGATGTGGTTGTTTTGCCGTTGGTTCCTGTTACTGTGATTGCATTTCCGGCTTTTACATATTTTCTGCAAAACTTCAAAAAATCAGGACAAATTTTCAGCGTCATCATACCAACAAAAGATGTTCCTGAAGATTTGTTCAATATTTTTATTGCCAAATAAACCAATCTTGCACATATTATAGCTGTATAAAAGCGGATTTTACTCATAAAATAGTCCTTTAGACGTATTCAAAAATGTTATGTAATAATATATTATAAATCTAATATAATACAAAAGTAAGAAAAGTTGAAAGATGTTGACTCTATTTTTTACAATAATATTTTTGGCAGAAATAATCGTTGCAGGTTGGGTAATCTCTTGGATAATCAAGCTTGATAAAAAAGTTTGTGCAGCCAACCAAAAAGTGTTGGAATTTCAACCTAAACTGAAAGAACAAATCAAGAAATTAACTTGTATGTTGGAGCTTGCAAGTTCTTGTCTAGATTATTTTGTAACTTTTATTGCCGAGAGAAAAGCAACTTGTGTCAACTCTTTGAAAAAGAATCTTATAACAACGATTTTGTTTATGATTTTGAAAATTCCGTTCAAACAAATCGCAACAGGGGTTGAGATTTTGTTGTTGGTTAAAAAAGTTTTGAGAGTGTAAAAACTACTCGCACACGGATTGAGGAGTTTTTATATTGTCATTCTGGAAGCTTAGAAAATTTGTGCGAAGAATGAGTACATAATTTTCTTACTATTCAGAATGACAGTTTACCCTCTCCGATGAGAGAGGGCAGGGTGAGGGTTTGTTCAGTTAGAGATTCTGGATAGGATAAAATCTAAGCCAAACAAGTTGGCAAGATTTTAATCCTTTCAGAATGACACATGTTACTTAGAATAACCTTAAATAGCCTGCCATCCAGCCTTCTTGCCTTCTTGACCTCTAAATTACCGCTCTACTTCCACAAACCATTATTTTCAGGTGGTGGCAAAAGTGGCTTAAAGAAGAAACCCGGAGTTCCAAGTCCGCCAAACGGCGCACGCGCAGGATGATTTTGTTCAAATCTTGCACGGCCTTCGGCTTTCATTTTTTCAAGCTCAGCCTTTTGTTTTTTGTTCAAAATACTTTCAAACTCTTGAGAATTTTTGCGTCTGATTTCTTGCGCTTGTTTTTCAAGCTCTTTAATCTCTGCATTAATTTCTTCTATGCGCTCATCTTGCGCACGCTTAACCATCTTGGTAAGTCTTACTGTTTCGATTTCTTGACGCTTAACCTCAATTTTCATCATTATTGGTGCAATTTCCTCACGTCCTTGCTTGTGGATTTGACGCGCTTTTTCTTTTTGTTTATCTGTCAAATTCAAACGTTGCTCAAATTGTTTGCGCATAGCCTCTTTCGGATTTTGGCGCAACATGTTTTGAGAACTAGGAGCCTGCGTATTTTGTGCAAACGCTCCACTGTTGCAGCCGATTGCAAATATTGAAACTAATAATAATGATGATAATACTTTGTTCATTTTATTTTCCTTATTATTTTTACATTAAATCTTTCAGCTTTTCCGCCAATTCTTTTTTTGCGTTGTAAATTCTTGATTTGACTGTCCCTAAAGGGCATTTCAATTTACTTGCGCATTCTTCGTATGAATATCCGTTAATTTCACACATTATAATAACTTCTTTAAACTTAGGTTTCAATTGATTAATCGCATTTGCGATTGTCTTTTGCCTCTCAAGACTAACAACTTTGTCCTCCGGCAAAGTCTTTTTGTCTTTTATGTTAGACATAACCAAATCATCGGAGGTCGAAGTTTGAACGACCTTGTGATAAGCGGATTTTAGGTAATCAAGAGAAGCATTGCGCGTAATTGATGAAATCCAGCTTTTTATTGAACCTTGTTCCTTGTATTTTTCGGAATTTTTCCAAATTTTCAAATATACCTCTTGTTCCAAATCCTCATTATCTTCTTTGGTAATAAGACGTATAATACTTTTTATATTCTGCTTATTTGATTCTATTACTTTGTTAAAATCCATCAACACCGTCTGCTATTCTACATAAATCAACCCATAAGAATCTACAGGCAAGCCCAAATCCTCAGCACTCAATGCTGAACCGTATTTCAATGTATCAGACACATCGGTGTTGAAATTCAAGACGCCTAAGGTTGTTCCGCTAACCATCAACATAAAAAGAGCACAAGCAACTTTGACTTTTGCCCAATTTCTGCGTTTTTCCCTCATATAAGGCTTAGCTTCCTGAATCAATTCAGACACGCGGAGCATTTTTTCATGCTCTTTGCGACAGTCTTCGCAGTGCTGAATATGTTCATTCAGTTCATCTTCGCTTCTAAAAGTAAATAAGGCTTCGTATTTCGTGCATTTTTCGTTCATATTATCAACCTCTATACTTATATAACGATTGTAAAATAAAAAAGTTCATTTTTCAAAAAGAACTTAACAGTCATTCCGAATTTAGTTCGGAATCTCAAATTGAGCACTTAGGTCATTGTCACCCTGAATTTATTTCAGGGTCTATCCATTTGAGTTTAGTCATGCTGAACTGCGGAT
>DHMN01000057.1:0-362 GCA_002405805.1 Cyanobacteria bacterium UBA4641
GGCATGGCAATGTAATCTTTAAATCTCCCCGGAATCGGTTTAAATTGAGAGTGGATTAAACCCAAAACTTCGTAACATTCTCTAACCGTATCAACAATTACACGGACTGCCGTGATATCATACAAGTCATTGAATGTAATATTTTGGCGTTTCATTTTGGCGTAAATACTGTAATAGTGTTTAGCGCGTCCTGTAATTTGAGCATTTATGCCACTTTTTTTTACATCTTGAGAAATCTTGTCAATAAGAAGATTAACGGTTTCTTCTCTGTCTGCTTTTGTTTGAGCAACAAGTTGTGCGATTTCATAGTATTTATCTGGTTCTAGGTATTTAAGTGACAAATCTTCAAGTTCTGCTTTAAT
>DHMN01000057.1:494-1852 GCA_002405805.1 Cyanobacteria bacterium UBA4641
TTGTGCAATCTGTCGGCAAGTTTCAAAAATATTACACGAATATCATTTGCCATTGCGATAAATAATCGTCTGAAGTTTTCCGCCTGACGTTCTTCTTTTGATTTGAATTGCAGTTTTCCAAGCTTTGTAACACCTTGAACAAGATTTAGTACATCTGTTCCGAAAAGTTCTTCAATGGTTTCAGGTTTTGTATCCGTATCTTCTAAAATATCGTGCAAAAATGCTGCAATTAGGGTGTGGGTGTCAACTTCTAATCCTACAAGGATTTTTGCAACTTCACAAGGGTGAATAATATATGGTTCCCCTGATACTCTGAATTGTCCATCGTGTAATTTTTTAGCAAATTTGTATGCTTTTTCAACCAGCGCAATGTCTTCTTGCGCGTACTTTTGAGAGATTAAAATTTCTTTGATTTCTTTAAATGTTTCTATGTCTGACATAATAGAATAATGATATATATTATAATCTTAATTAGCAAGCGGAATTGAAAAATTTCATATAAAAGGTTGAGTGGATATTTTCATGCTATACTCGACCTATGATTAGGAAAACAAATGAAGGAATTGTTGTAAATCTGAGAATTTCTCCAAATGCTAAGAAAAATGAAATAATAAAAGATGGAGAAATTATAAAAGTTAAAATAACGGCTTTGCCGATTGATGGAAAAGCAAATAAAGCACTTGTTGAATACCTCTCTAAAAACTTCAAAATACCAAAAACTTTAATTGAAATTTTGAAAGGGGAAACTTCAAAAGACAAAACTATACTGTTTAAAACATTGGATGAGGATAAGGTAAATAATCTTTACAAAGCATTTGATATTTAGCAAAAATAATTATTCACGGGTTTTGAAGTCAAAAAGGAGAACTAATAGTGCAAATTTCACATTTAAACCCAATCGGATATGAGGCTAGAACTGATAATGGCAATAAATATAAAAAGACAAATCTTGCAAAAACTGTAAGTATTGCATCTTTTGTCGGTTTTGACGCCTTGCCTTATATTTTCCCAAAAAAGATGGGAGCATTAAAACTATTTTCAACTCAAGGAGTTTTAGCAATCCTTGGGACCTTTGCGAAACTTGATGTCAAAAAATATGCGCCATTTATTGTTGCAGCAGGTTTTGCGATAGATGCTACTTTTGGCTATTTTATCGGAAAAAGTGCAGATGATGCTAAAAATAAATCCAATGCACAAAAAGCCGATGAACAGGCTGAACATATAAATACTAATGCTTAGCTTGACTTTACTTTTTATTATTAATATAATAAGTTCCAAAAGGAAATATAATGACTCAAATAATTTTACAAAAACATCATCATCACGTACATATCAACCTGAAGAGGTTGTAGAATTGG
>DHMN01000057.1:1906-2045 GCA_002405805.1 Cyanobacteria bacterium UBA4641
CGCTTGTAAAAATAATTCAATTCTTATGAACAACTTCTTCAGGATATTTAAGCGAAGAAGTTGTTTTTAGTTTAAGAATTGAGGAAATAATAATGACAATAACAAATATAATATCCGCTATTGGTAATAATAGCAGCAT
>DHMN01000057.1:2090-3443 GCA_002405805.1 Cyanobacteria bacterium UBA4641
AGCAGCATTTACCCACTACTTGTTCGAGATTGTTGTATTGAGGCGCCTTCAAAAATTTTGATTGCAAGACGTGAAAATTCTAAAGAATCTCAAACAAAAGCAAATGATGCAACAAGAGAAAAAATCATTGATGAATACGCAACATCAGCAATATGGCTTGGTGGTATTCCTGCCGTTGAAAATTTGGCAGATAAATATATCTCTAAAAAAGGATTTAATCCTAATGTAAATATCAAACTTTTTGGTGAAGGTAAAAAAGAAGGTCATTCTTTGGTTCAGGGTATTGAATATAATATCAAAAAGTTTAGCCAATATAAAAATAAAGATGTTCAAGATGCAGTTGCAGATTTAATCAAAGTTCGTGATAATAAAGCGGCTTATGAAAAACTTTTGACAAAGAAATTTGCGGCAGCGACTATTATTCCGACATTGATTATGGGATTTGTTTTGCCCAAACTTAATTTTGCCTTAACCAAAAAAGTTAAAGAAAATAGAACAACTCAACCGTCATTGAATGTTCCAACAAAAAGTTTTACATCTTTAAATCGTACAAAATTTACTGATTTTTACGAAAAACAAAATAAAGATGTCGTTTTCACAGGCAGTTTGACTTCAACTATTGCAGGGCTTAGAACGGTTGATAAAATGGCTATTTCTGATGGTGGTTTGACTGTTGGTAGAGTTTCAACTTCAAGAAATAAAGAAGAAGGTTATGCTAATGCTTTTAGGATGATTGGTTCTATGATTTTGAACTTTGTAACACCTGTTTATATTGCAAAAGGTTTAGATAAACTTGCAAATAAATTATTCAAAATCAATGTAAACCTTGACCCATTGATTTTGGATAATGAGGAATTTATTACAGCAATAAAAGAAAATAAAATCGAACTTCCAAAATCAAATAGTCCAAAAGATTTGATGGAATTTATTGATTCAAAACCGGATAGTTTGTTTTCAAAATTTGCTCAAAAAATGAAAAAAGTTTCATACCTAAAATCAGGTATAAGAGACCCTAGAAAGTTTGTTGATATGAAAGATTTGAGCAACTTTAAATCGGAATTTGAAAGTTTTATCGGCTCTGCAAAAATGTCAAATAATATCGAAAATTTTGCAAGAAAAGCTAAATATGTAAAATGTGCTAATATTTTGGCTAATGTCGGAATTTCAAGTTTCTTACTTGCCGGAGTTTTGCCTGCTGCAACATATAAATTTATCAAGCTTACAACGGGTTCATATTCAGACCCGGGGTTGAAATAATTTGTCATAAAAATACAACAACAAGATGACAATTTCTACTATACAAAATCGGATTTGCATGGTATCATATATACAGATGTAGTAGGAAATATTTTT
>DHMN01000007.1 GCA_002405805.1 Cyanobacteria bacterium UBA4641
TCATATCCCATCCCTTAGTAATTCAATTTTATCACAATGAGGTTCAAATAACACAATTATTAAATAAATTTACGAAATTAAATTATTATTAAAAATATAGTATATTATTGTTATGAAAAACTTAGTTTATTTATTCACTTTATTGGTTATTTTATGCACAAATCAGTCAGTATTTGGTGCAAATATCGTCTATCCAAAGGCTCAAGAGGTTGTCATAAACTCTCCTGTAACCTTTTTTATAGGTAATGAAAATCCTAAATTAAATCTGAATATAAATTCAGAACCTGTTGAAATCCACCCATCAGGCGGATTTTATCATGTAGTAAAACTAAATGTCGGAGAAAATATTTTTAAAATTTCTAACGGCAAAACTACTCAAATTTATAAAATTACACGCCCTGAACAAAAGACAAAGTCTGCAACAAAAACACCTTTTGTAGTAAAAGACTATGACTCACCTGTTGTTTTTGCAACAAATTCAGATAATGTGCCGTTACGTTCAGAACCTTATGACGGCGGAACAAACAGATTACAGCATTTAGAAAAAGGAATACCACTAAATGTCGTAGGTGAGCATAAAGACTTTTATAGAGTTCAATTGGCAAGAGATGATTATGTTTGGGTGGGGAAAAGTTTTCTTTCAAAAATAGAAAATTACAATAATTCACCTGCAAAAATCGAAAGTTTTGTTTATGACGAAACTCCAAATGCTCGAATTTACACAATCAAAATGAGTAAAAAAGAGCCGTATATTTTGAGTGAAACTAGGTCATATTTGCCGAAAAACGGCGATTATAAGCAATTAGAACCTTATAATACAGGTTTTGATTTTACTTTGTATAATGTAGACGGTTATCCTGAAAATAAATACGATTTTCACATAAATCGTGTGTCTGCGCCATTTGGATATAAAACATATTATAAAAACAGTAAAGAACTTGTTATAGAAATAAAAAGAGCACCAATTGCAGATAAAACTCAAACGCTCAAAGATTTGAAAATCGTAGTTGACGCAGGTCATGGCGGAGATGAATTTGGGGCAATCGGATGTCTAGGCGACAAAGAAAAAGATATAAATTTAAACATAGCTCAGGATTTAAAACAAATGCTTGAAAATTCAGGTGCAAAAGTCATTATGACAAGAGAATCAGACAAAGCTGTTTCGCTAAATGATAGGGTAAAAATATCTAAAGATAATGATGCTGATATTTTTATAAGTATTCATAACAATGCATTGCCTGATTCTGCTGCAATGTCAAAGCGTTCAGGTTCAGGAGTATATTATTTTTATCCGCAATCAAAGAAACTTGCAGAAGATATTCAAGCAAGTTTGGTTGATGAGTTAAAAATGAATGATGATAGGGTTCATCAGGAAAGTTTTGCTGTTGTCAGAAACACTGAATCAATTGCCGTGCTTGTTGAAGTAGGTTATATGATAAATCCTGAAGATAATTCAAAACTTGTTAATCCTGAATTTCAAGAACAGACAGCAAAAGCTATATTACACGGTTTGGAGAAATATATAAATGACATACAACAAAGATAAAAAAACAGGAGCATTTATTATTCCTACAGGAATTGGCGCCTCTATCGGAGGTTACGCGGGAGATGCAGGTCCTTATGCAAGAAAATTTGCAAAATACACAAATTTAATCGTCAACCCAAATGTTGTTAATGCAGGCGGATTTTCTGCAATAACTGATTCTATGTTGTATGTTGAAGGGTATTCTCTTGATTCATTTTTTAAAGGTGAAATAAATTTAGTTCCTTCAGAAAATAACAAAATCGGTATAATTTATGATAAAGCCATACCAAAAGATGTTCTAAATGTCCATCTAAACACTCAAAATGCCGTAAAAGCTGTCTATGGTGTTGAGATTTCAGCTTACGAAATCACTGAAGAAGATGTTGGCGTTGAATTTTTTATGACAGAAGATGGAATATCAACAGGAACGGTAAACAATATCGAAACCGTCGGCAAAGCTTGTGAAAAACTTCTTTCTAAAGGTTGCACGGCTATTGCTATTGTTTGTTTATTTGAAGATTCGGAGGAAGACAATCCTGATTATTCAAACGGTCAAGGTGCGGACCCTGTGGGCGGTGTTGAGGCGATATTATCGCACTATATATCAAAACACTATCAAGTTCCTTGCGCTCACTCTCCTGCGTTTCGCGATTATTCAATTTATCCAGATATAGTAAATCCTAAATCCTCATCAGAGTACATTACACCAACATTTTTGCCTTGTATTATGTTAGGATTGAGTCAAGCTCCACTGATTGATAAAACCAAAAAACTCGGCATAAATATTTCGGACTTAGATTTTTTAGTTATGCCATACAATTCGCTTGGGAGTGTTCCGGTTTTTGAGGCTCAAAAAAGAAATATCAAGACTTATGCAGTATTAGAAAACAAAACAGAACTTGATGTAACAAAAGATAAATTGCTCAAGAACTCTAATATCATTGAAATTGATACTTATGAAAACTGCCTTAAAATGATTTTAGAAAGTTAAAAGTTTAGGAGTTTCTTTTAAGTTATAAAACATTTTTGACGCAATTTTAAATTTTTCAGGTTCTGAACTTACATAAAACTCTTCAACAGGTTTTGAGTTGGAATTATTCAACAAACCTGATTTTTCTAAGTCATCTTTAATATATTGAGCAAAAGAAATCGCAGGGTCAATAAATAAATCTTCAGGCGCGAATTTAGATAAAATCTTTAACAAGAACGGATAGTGAGTGCATCCAAGAACAATTTTGTCAGGATGATTTTTCAGCATCTGTTCTAAATCTTCTTTAACCGTTGCAATGCTATCTAAATCAGTCAAAGTGTTATTTTCAACAATATTAACCCACTTTGGACAATGTTGTCCAAAAACTTGAATTTCTTTATTGTATTTTGAGATTTCTCGAGGATAAACTTGTGAATTAATTGTTGCACTTGTTGCAAATACACCAAGTCTTTTTATCGGTAATGTTGAAAGAATTTCTGCCACAGATTGTACAATCGGATATAGTTTAAAATTGAACTTACCACAAATATCATCATAAATAACTGAAGATGTTGTATTGCAAGCCATAACAACAGCTTTGCAGTGTTTAGATTCAAAGAATTTTAAAATATTATCAGAATATTCTAATAACTGCTCTTTTGTTTTTTCGCCATAAGGCACATGCAAGGTATCGCCATAATAAACGTAATTTTCATTTGGTAATATCTTCTTAACCTTGTTATATACAGTTAAACCGCCAACACCCGAATCAAAAAATGCAATTTGGGAATTGCTGTCATTGTTATTTTTTGAAATAATCATCTATACCCTCAGCTATAGCTTTAGCAGTCGCCTGTTTTCGACTTTCTGATACCAGTTGAGCACGCTCTACAGGACTTGAAATAAATCCGATTTCAACCAGTATTGCAGGCGCTGTAGTATGATTTATAACATAAAATCTTGATTTAAACAACCCACGGTCTTTAGAATTGACATGGTTTAATAATGATGCGTGAACATTTTTAGCCAAAATCAAACTGTTATCTTTATAATAATGAGTTTCTAAACCTGTTGGAGAGTCACTGTTACTAGAGTTTACGTGAATACTTACAAATACGTCAGGTGAAATGTTTTCACTGATTGCAACACGTTCCTGCAAAGATACAGTTTCGTCTTTATCCCTTGTCATATATACTTGATAGCCTTTTTTCTTCAATAAGTCTACAACTTTTTTAGAAACATCAAGGGTTATATTTTTCTCATAAATACCGTTTCTTGTTGCACCAACATCGGAGCCGCCATGCCCAGGGTCAATTACAATAACTTTTTTGCCTGTTGCAGGTTTCTTTTGGATGGTGGTTGTTGTAGCAGGTGTTTTTACTACAGGCGGAACAACTACTGCAGGCAGTTCAACTTTTGCATATTTTATCTTGATACGCAAAGTTTTGCCATCTGCTCCGGCATGGATATCAAGTTCATCATCTTTTTTTAGCGGAATAGAAATTTTAGCACCACCATGTTTAAGGGCACTAACTTTTAGTCCATCAAATGATAATGCTGATTTAAGATTAACATCTTGGTATCTGTCGACATTTAGCAAATATATATCAACATTGTTGTTATCTCTATCAATACCGTAGATTACAGGCTTTGAAAATACTAATTTACCAGCTTGCGTGCGAGTATCAAAAACTTCACTATTTGCAGAAGTTAAAGCAACTTTTGTTGTAAATAGTGTTGTGTAATTTTCAGCATCCTTATCCATAAAGACAATTCTTTCTGAATCGGCATACACTACAGGGATATATTTATAAGCACTTTGACTTGTAATAACAACCCTTGCAGTGTTTTGATTAAATTGTCCGACCTTGACTGATTCAGATTGATTGATAGAAATATCTTTATTTCTGATTGAAGTATTAACAACTGTATTTGGAATATCATAAACAACACGTATCGGATTTGACAGCGCAAACGGTTTAGTTAAATTTGCAGTACCAATACCTGTCAAATGTACCATTCCGTTTTTAACAGTTATATTATCCAAATAATATTTTGTCGGAAGAGATAAATCCTTTTTTGATAAAATATAGTTTTTGTCTTCAGTTGTATCTCCGAGTTTGAAAGCCGAATTGATTTGGTTTATCAAATTGTTCGTATTTACTGTCACTGGAACTTGAATACCTGTTGTTTCATACAGTTTAGCAACATTAGCCGTAATATCATTATAAACTTGTTGGAAATAGAAATTTTGAATTTGAGTGTTGCCAAATCTGACAAATAACGAATTATTTAATCGTTTCAATTGTATATTTGATGGACTGTAGCCATCGTTATAATAAATTACAATTCGTACTACATTTGGATTTGCAGAGAATTGTTTTACCAAAACCTCTTTTATATCTGAGTTTTGAATAACCAAATCTTGAGCTGCACAACGTAAAATTGCCGATGGAATATCAAAATAAACTTTCTTCTCCTCAGGAACAGAATTTAATTTTATCCCTGATGGAATCAGATTGTCGTCATTATCTTGTGAGTTAATCGCCATAAATGTTGCGGAATTGTCAAATGTTACAGATGAAATATTTAAGTCAGCCGCATTGGTCAAACCACCAAAACTAAGGATAAATGCAAAAATGCATAACAATTTTATAAAAAAGTTCTTCATAATTTTATACCTAATGAAATTATATTATTTGTTTTTCAAAAGAGCAAAATTGTTACACATTGTTTATATAATTTTTCTTTTAAAAAAGGACTTGAAAAAAAAGTTTTTTTTTTATAATATATAACTTGTAAATCAAATATGCGCTCGTAGCTCAGTTGGATAGAGCGTTTGGCTACGAACCAAAAGGTCGGGAGTTCGAATCTCTTCGAGCGTAAGTTTTAAAAAGCGATTATCAAATATTGGTAATCGTTTTTATTTGCTTTTTATTTATCCTATTGTTTAATATTACAAATTCTTAATATTTTAATAAGTGTATAAAATACTATCATTGTAACAGATTGAGCCTGATTTTATCTTTTTTACAATACGAATTATTCTCATTATGCTTGACAAAAAAACAAAATAGTTTTATTCTACTACACATATAGTAGATAGAATATTAAGAGTACATTTATCTCTAAGTAAGATATGGTACAGATTTGTGTGAGGTGAAAGATGAGAATACAAGCAATTAATTATCAACAACAAGTGTATAACAGACAACAATCATCTGTTAAATCCAATAATGCTAAGAATTCGGTCTCAAACCCTTCACAAAATATGACATCAATGCCAAATTATGGTTACGGAATGGATTTGGTACATAAAAAAACTAATAGTGTTACTTTTAAAGGCGGAGCAGATGATGTTACTAAAGCGGGTTTAGCACTGCTTAAACAATTCCCAGTAGAAGAACGCCTTGCGACGCTATTTAAAGGTTTAAAACACGGTGAAATTATTCTCCTTGGCAAAAATTACAATGATGCACAAAAAGCTTTGACTAAAAATGTTAAAAGCTTAAAACAAGCGATAAAAAAAGAAATTTTTATGCCAGAAAACTCTCTCCAAAGAAATTATGCGTTTTTGAAAAACTCATTAGGTGATATTGAGTTATTAAACATTAATGACAAAAAAATTATCTTGACGACAGGCGGAAAGAAATATTTTCTTGACCCCGGACAGAGTTTTTATGTAGTTAATAATGACACCGTTCAAATTGCAAACGATGTATTACATATTAAAGAAAAACCAAAATATGATTTATCGTCTAAAAAGGCAGGATTTTCAACTGTTTATGACTTTGAAAAAAGCATGAATAATGAACTGGCTGCACTTAATAAAAGGACTTTGGCACAAACAATTTTACACACGACAAGACCTGTTGAAAAGCAAACTTTTAGCAAAATTGGAGGTCAGGACAAAGTAATTGAAGAACTCAAAAAGGGAATTTTATATCCTATAAAATATCCTTCAGCCTACGGCGCAGAAGATATTACAAGAGGTTATATCTTGCATGGACCTGCTGGGACTGGTAAGACAGCTCTATGTAAAGCACTTGCAAACGAGGCAGGAGTTAATTGCGATTACGTTAGCGGTACAGCATTTCAGGCAAAATACGTAGGTGAATCTGAGGCAAATGTAAGAGCATTTTTTGACAAATTAAGAGAGAATCAACCATCTATCGGCATTATTGATGAAATCGATGCGATTGGTGCTGAAAGAGGAGATGCCGACAAATACGGCAATAAGTTAATCGACCAGTTGCTAACTTGTATCACAGACCTTTATGATGAAGGCGATAACGTATACATTTTAGGCTTAACTAATAAATATGACATGCTTGACAGCGCACTTAAACGTTCTGAAAGATTAAGTAAGCACATCTTGGTTGATGCACCTGATAGAAGTGGTGTTGAAACGATTTTCAAAATCTACACAGATGGCAAAAACTTAGACAAAGATGTCGATGTTAATGCTCTTGTTGATAAAATGTACGCAGATAAAGCTGTAGGTAGTGATATTAAATATATTACAAAACTTGCAAGAGAAAACATGATGAGAAGACTTGGTATCTTTGAAAAAATGGAAAACAACACTTATGTAGATGCGGATATGGCAAATCCTATTTACAAAAATGAGGATTTCCTAGAGGCTATTAAACAATTCAAGGAGCAACACAGAAAGTCTTCACGTAATCCAATCGGTTTCGGTAAAAAATAAATGGACTCCTTATTTTCTTTTTTATAACTACTATGAGACGCTAAAAACCCTTCCGCATACCCAAGGAAGGGTTTTCATTATTATTGTCGGATTGTTTGACCTATGTGTTGAAATAATTGTGGGGACACTTCGTTTCCCCACACTACATTTTTATAAAATAATGTCATTCT
>DHMN01000029.1 GCA_002405805.1 Cyanobacteria bacterium UBA4641
AAAGTTACTAGAAATATCTCTAAGAGAGGGAAAATATTCGTAAGTCTTCGACCCCATCTTCTCATACCTCAGCCATACGGCACACAGTCTCACTCAACTCGCATCACTCGTTGGTTCGGCTAGTGTCACTCGAAGAGGGTCTAAAACTTTATGCCCCCTTAACCACAAAGTTTTTGTTTATCTATCACCAACAATAAATTTACCCTTTATATGTTTTTTTCGGTAAGTAACAGATTTTATACCCCAAGGTCTCCATGATTATCTCAAGTTCTTTCACGTTAAGAGTGTCTTTTTTTAACTTTTGAGAGAGATTTTGTATCGAAAAATTTTTACCTTTTCGCTCCGCAATAATCTTTGCAAGCTGGGTCAATGTCATATCTTTGTCAATCAATAGTTTCTTAATATCATTACTTATGCTCATTTAATCAGAATACATTAGTTTAAAGTCAGATTGACAATTTTAAATTATTAATTTAATATTAAATCAATAATTTAAAGAGAGGTTTGTATGAATTCAAAATATTGTACTAAAAAATATGCTTTTACCTTGGCAGAAGTTTTAATTACACTGGGAATAATCGGAATAGTCGCCGCGATGACGATTCCTACTTTGATGCATACATATTATGAAAAGCAAACGGTGAGTCGCTTACTTGAAACTACATCAATTTTAAGCCAAGCAATAAAGACTTCTGAAGAAGAATACGGAGAACTCGGCAGTTGGGGTAAACCTTCCAGAACACCTGAATACGCGGAATTGGTTTTCAATAATTTAAAACCGTTTTTAAAGGTCGCAAATATTTGCGGTATAGTTGATGATAATGAGCAATGTTTTGCTAATAGATATGCATTGTTGCACAATAAAGGATATACAGGATATAACCAAGAAAAACCAAAATACAAATTCACTTTATTAAACGGTTCTGCGGTAACTGTACAAGGCGTTAACTCTAATAATAATTTACAGATAAATGTCGATGTAAATGGGGTTTCAAAGCCTAATATTATGGGAAAAGATTTATTTATATTTACTTATGATGCTGAAAAACGCTCATTACTTCCAATGGGTCACCCTGATAGTATGTATCCTTATGATACAAATTGTATAGCCAAAACCGGCGCCGGTTATGGTTGTGCGTATTATGTGCTCAAATTCAAAGACATGAAGTATTTAAAGTAAACCAATTCAGAGGAGCCAAGTTTGGAAACGCAAGAGCTAGACTTATTTTTGTAGTACAATTGGCACATGATTAAGTCATTTAAATGTAAAGAGACAATGAAAATATTTAATGGTCAGTTTTCTAAGAAAATTCCAACTGAAATACACCGTAGAGCATTGATAAAATTGCACATGATAGATACAGCAGAGGATATCAATGATTTAAGAATTCCTCCGGCAAATTTTCTTGAACAACTTCAAGGCAATAGACTCGGTTACTACTCAATACGCATCAATCAGCAATATAGAATTTGTTTCAAGTGGTTTGATAATAATGCCTATAATGTTGAAATTGTTGATTATCATTAATTATTAATATTTTGAAAAAATTATATTGCTCCCACTTGATTTTATCTTGTACGTAGTACATAATAGATATAGAAATATAAATACTTGAGGTACAATATGCAAAAATATATCGAAATACCACATATTGGCGAAGTTCTACAGGAAGAATTTTTAGAACCGTTAGAATTATCACAAAATGCACTTGCGATTGCAATTGGGGTGCCTTCAAATCGAATAAATGCAATAATTAGAGGACAGCGCTCAATTACTGCTGATACAGATTTGCGACTTACAAAATATTTTGGACTTTCTAAAGGGTATTTTTTGCGATTACAAAACAATTTTGAACTTCTCAAAGCTGAACAAAAAATAGCAGATGAAGTTTCAAATATTGTACCATTTAATTATTCTGATAAACAAAAGGCTATGTAACAAATTTACCAACCTACATAGACTCTTGTGGAATGTGGCGGAAGGCACTGCGCAGTGAATGCCCTTGTCGTTCGTAATTTTCTTGTTCAATTTTACCTTTATGCCTTGCTTTGATTTCCAACAAACTCTTTCTGTACTCTTCTTCATTTTCCAAACACGTTACATATTTATCTATCGCTTCTGTATAACGACCTGCTTCAACAATCAATTCACCATCTTTCAAATATTCGTTTTTTAGATATATTCTATGAGTGTAAGCCGTCTCGCCACCTGTTTGTATCGCATGCAAATACCATTGCCAAGCATGTTCAACTTCATGCGCACATGTATTTATGATAGCTTTTTTAGATTTATGTTTATATTCTCGGTTAAAATTTATTGACCCATTTTCATCTGAATAAAATGCAATAATATCCTTTTCTTTCTCACAAGGCGCATAATTAGTGTTCAAAACCAATTCCGCATCATCAAGTTTGCGTTTATGGATAAAATATTTCACCATCGGAATCCTTGAATCTTCCATATCAAAAGCCCTTACACCAAGATATTTATCATTAGTTGGGACTTTTACATTTTGTGCAGAGATTGAACCTTCTTTAACCTCAAGAGTATTTTTATTAACCTTGAATGACAAAACTTTGGGTTTGTGTTTACCTATTACAGAAGGGTATTCAACAAACTTGTGTTCATTTTTGACATGGTCAACAAATACACTTGATAAGATTTTTCTGCCTGTTAGTAAATCTTTGGCAAGGTGATTTACGCGCGTAACTCGTTCATCCCACAAATGTGTCTGCAAGTGCATTTCTCTAAGTTTATCTTTTAATTCTAAATAAACTGTTTTCAATGTTCGTTTTACGATAGTCAATTCTTGGATTTTAGTAGATTCAACCCATTCATTTTCACCAATAACAGAATCTCGTCTTGAATAAATTTTATGTCTGAGTTGCTTGCCATAATAATCAAACGAGCGTTCGACAACCTCGCCTGCCTCGTTTCTGAAAGTCGTAATTGTGCGAATATTTTGTTTGTTATCTTTTAATCCGACAACAACCTCATCATAAGTTGTAGGGAGTTTTTCAGAAAGTACGACGGCTTTTCCTTTATATTTAGAAAAAGGAATTCTTGTTAATTTCGAAATTAAAAAATACTTCTCACTCATAGTTTTTATAAAAATCCTAAAAAATAAATTTGCTACCAACAAAAATTTTGTCATATAATTTTTGCATAAGAAAAGTTAAGGAGAAATGAAATGGTCAAGTTTGGAGTTTTGGACGAATTAGGTCAAAAATACAATACAGATAAAGCATCTCAATACACAAGACGCGGGAATCTGACAAAAGGTCACGATTATTTAAGACATTATGAATTGTTTTTATCGACATTGCTAGATGAAACCTTTACACTCATTGAGCTTGGCTGTTATACAGGCGCATCCTTAAAAATGTGGAAAGAATATTATGAAAAAGCACACATAATAGGTGTTGATTTAGATGAAAAATTAGCAAGACTTGAAGAAGAAAGAATTTCTTTTGTATGTTCTGATGCTGTAGCAGATGACCTTCCTCAAAAGTTAAGTAAATTTAACGAAAATATTATGTGCATCATTGATGATTGCTCCCATGCGTGGGGCGACCAAAGACGAACTTTTGAAATGTTGTTTCCTATGCTAAATTCAGGCGGATTTTATATAATTGAAGACCTTGAATGTGGGTCACTCGGTGCTTACCCAAATTATCCGCCAAAGGTTCTTGATGCTCAGGTATTCTGGGATTACGCAATGGATAGAATGAAGATTTTAAGAGTTTCAGAAAACCGAAACCAAGTAAATTATCGTCCGTTTTTCAACCAATTACCGCCGCATATTCAAGCTCTTGAGAAATCAATCGATATGGCGTTTGTTGTTCCGGGGTCAATAATTTTCAGAAAAAAATAGTAAATAAATATTATTAA
>DHMN01000038.1 GCA_002405805.1 Cyanobacteria bacterium UBA4641
ATTAATCAATATATTTAAACTTTTTATTTATTTTGCAAATCTCAAATGTCATTCATAATTTACTAAAAAGAAGGAAAATTTATGAATGACATCAAAACACTTGTTGGGCAACGTATCAAAACCATAAGAAAAAATCGCAAATACACGCAAGAACAACTGGCTGAATTGATAGGAATTGAGCCACAGAGTTTGAGTTATATGGAAACAGGCAAATTTTCGCCATCCCCTGATACGTTGCAAAAACTTGGAGAAGTTTTGAAGGTTCAACCTTATGAGTTTTATTATTTTGAACAAATAAGTGAAAAAGAGATGGAAAACACGGTAGTTGATGTTATAAAAAGAGATAAAAAATTCCTAAAAATAGTCTATAATTTGTATAAATCAATGCAGTATGACTTAGGGAAATAATTAGGATTTAAAACAAAGGTGCGCATTAATAGCGCACCTTGTTTATAATAAATTAGAATAACCAATTTTTAACTTGTTGAGCAATCATGTCAAAGCCGACAATTTCACCCAAATTACCTTTTGAAGGTAATGATTTTGAATATATTAATACAGGAACTTTTTCTCTGGTGTGGTCTGTTCCTGCTACAGTCGGGTCACAACCGTGGTCAGCTGTCACAAATAACAAATCATCATCAGCCATTGCATCCATAATTGGTTTTAAGTAAGTATCAATCTCTTCTATGGCATTACCATAGCCTTTCGCGTCGTTTCTGTGACCGTACAACATATCAGTATCAACAAGGTTAGTAAAAATTAATTCTTTATCGTTATAATTTTTACCTTTTTCATACGCGATATCTTCAAGTGGTAATTCACGTTTTACAGCTTTTAGTGTAAGTTCCAAACCTTCTTTATTTGAACCTGTGTGGATGGCATGGGTAATTCCGTATTTTGAGAAAATATCTTCAATTTTACCAATACCGACAACTTTTCCGCCATTGTCTTTAATTTCGTTTAAAACAGTTGGCTCAACAGGTTCAATTGAGTAGTCTCTGCGGTCTTTAGAAATTCTTGTAGGTTTGCCGTCAATAATTTTATAAGGACGAGCAATAACTCTTGAAACATAATAGTTACCGTCTGTCAAAATTTTTCTTGCAATTCGACACCATTCATAAAGTGTTTCTAACGGTATCAAATCAGTGTCTACAGCGATTTGGAATACGCTATCTGCTGAGGTGTAAACGATTGGGAATTTTGTGGCATGGTGTTCATCATTTAATTCTGCAATGATAGCTGTGCCACTAGCCGGACGGTTTGCCAAAACTCCGCCGCAATTTGTTTCACTGACGAATTTGTCAATAATTTCAGGCGGAAAACCGTTTGGAAATGTTGCAAAAGGTCTATCCAAAACAATTCCGGTCATTTCCCAGTGACCTGTTGTAGTATCTTTTCCTTTTGACTTTTCAACCAAAGTTGCATAAGTTGCAATCGGATTTTCTTCTTTTTTTATACCCATAAAGTCTTGAATATTGCCTAAACCCATTTTTTCAAGGTTTGGAACATTCAAACCGTTATTAAATTCGCAAACATGCTTTAGTGTGTTACATTCAGGAATATCACCGAAATCACGGCAATCAGGCATTGCCCCTATTCCCATTGAATCAATTACCATAATAATTGCTCTTGACATAAGAAACCCCCTTTTTGCTAATATTTTAACACGAAAATTTATTGTAGCATTTGCAATTTAATAGTGTTTGTAATACATTTTACCTGTATAGTAAATTATTATGGTCAGTTTATAGAAAAGGAGGATGTTTTATATGGAAACATTTGGTATCGAAAAATTCGGCATCATTGGACCAAAGGCGGTATATCGTAACTTGAGTCCTGCACAATTGACAGAGGCAGCTTTGCGTTTGGGCGAAGGTTCTTTGAGTAACAAAGGTGCTTTTGTTGTAACAACAGGTAAGTACACAGGTCGTTCACCAAAGGACAAATTCATTGTTGATACAGATGGTATCCACAATGATATTGCTTGGGGCAAAGTAAACCGTCCAATCAGCCGTGAAAAATTCAACGCTATTAAAGGTAAAATTGCAGCATATTTGCAAAACCGTGAAGTATTCATCTTTGATGGTTATGCAGGTGCTGACAAAACATACACTCAAAAATTCAGAGTTATTAACGAATTGGCAAGCCAAAACTTGTTCATTCACCAATTGTTAATTCGTCCTACAGAAGAAGAATTGGCAAATTACGGTGAACCTGATTACACAATCCTTTGTGCTCCTGGATTCAAATGCGACCCAGAAGTAGATGGTGTAAATTCTGAAGCATGTATCGCTATTGACTACGAAGCTCACGAAATCATCATTTGCGGTTCAAGATATTCAGGCGAAATCAAAAAATCAGTATTTGCTACAATGAACTACATCATGACAAAGAAAAATGTTTTACCAATGCACTGTTCTGCTAACATGGACCCTGCAACAGGTGAAACTGCTGTATTCTTTGGTCTTTCAGGAACAGGTAAAACAACGTTATCAGCAGACCCTGCTCGTAAGTTAATTGGTGATGATGAGCACGGTTGGTCTCCTGATGGCGTATTCAACTTTGAAGGCGGATGTTATGCAAAATGTATCCACTTGTCAGAAGAAAATGAACCTGATATCTACAATGCAATTAAATTCGGTTCACTTGTAGAAAACGTAGTTATGAACCCTGAAACAAGAGAATTTGACTTTGAAGACGGTTCATTGACAGAAAATACCCGTGTCGGTTATCCAATCAACTACATCAACAACGCTCAAATCCCTTCAAAAGGCGGTATTCCAAAAGTTGTTGTATTCTTAACAGCTGATGCGTTTGGTGTATTACCTCCAATTTCAAGATTGGACAAAAACGCTGCTATGTACCACTTTGTAACAGGTTTCACATCAAAACTTGCAGGTACTGAACGTGGTGTTACAGAACCTCAACCAACATTCTCAACATTGTTTGGTGAACCATTCATGCCAATGGATGCGTCAGTTTACGCAAAAATGTTAGGTGATAAACTTGACAAATATGGTACAAAAGTTTACTTAGTAAATACAGGTTGGGCTGGCGGTTCAGCTGCATCAGGCGCAAAACGTATGAAACTTTCATACACTCGTGCTATGGTTACAGCTGCATTGAACGGTTCATTTGATAACATCGAATTTAAACACCACGATGTATTCAATGTAGACTACCCTACAACTTGCCCAGGAGTTCCTGACGAAAAACTTGATGCTCGCGGAATGTGGGAAGACAAAGCTGCTTATGATGAACAAGCTAACAAACTTGCTCAAATGTTTGCAGATAACTTTGCCGCTAAATATCCTAACATGCCAAAAGAAATCGTTGAAGCAGGACCAAAAGCAAAATAAGCTGAGGGTTTTTGGATTTAAGGAAGGCGCGCCGAAATTTTCGGCGCGCCTTTTTAATATTCCGCAGGTCGGCATTGCTATGCCGACCTGCGGAAATAAATAACTCCTTGTCATTCTGAAAGCTTAGAAAATTTGTGTGAAGAATGAGCACATAATTTTCTTGCTATTCAGAATCTATCAATGCTGATTTAAAAAGCATACCTGTCACCCTGAACTCGTTTCAGGGTCTCAAATATAACAAATTTTGCATAAAACTAATATGTTTTATATTTCATACAAAAAGTTGATTTCCTAAAGACAAATACATTATAATATTATAAAATCCGAGAAGAGTGAAAATATGAGAACGATTTTAATTATATTAGGAATATTGTTATTTGTTAATTTGGTTGTAATAACCATCAGTAAAGTGTTTGCGGACGAAGAAAATATTAGTTTGCAACAAGCTGCCGTGTTGACTCAAGTTCAACAGTAGGGGCTTTACAATCTTTACTACTAGCCCTTAGGTATGGTTTTATGGTAAGATACCAATAAAGCAAAATAGAGGAGAGTTTTTATGGAAAGTATGAATAAGTTCAAAGTATTAACAATTATTGTTATATGTATGTTTATATTTGCTATTGCTGCAATATATTCAAATACGAAAGATGCTTCTGAAGGAAAAATGCAAGCCAAACAACAAGCTCAAGATGAACAAGTTCAAGATGAAATAAAAACTAATGAAAATACCGATGAGGCAAACAATAGCGATACAGCAACACAAATTGATGTACTAAATCGCAGAATTGATGAATTGAATGACAAAATAGGTAATTCTGATAATAATGGAACTCCGCTAAATTGTAAAATTTATGGTAGTATGACATCTTCCGGTATTGAACAATTGTCGCCGGATGCTGCTGTCCAAGAGGCAAAAGTGAATAACAATGACCTTGTCATCACTTGTTCAATGAGATAGATTTGTTTAAGTTGGAAGTCCAAACTTTATATTGTAGGTCGGCACTTCATGCTATGCCGACAATATTAATTTGTGGGGACACTTCGTTTTCCCCACACTACATTTCTGTGTCATTCCGAACTTGTTTCGGAATCTCAAATAAAACATATTAGTCTTATATAAAATTTGTAATATTAGAGACCCTGAAACGAGTTCAGGGTGACAATTGGAGAAAATAAACATTGATAGATTCTGATGTGTTCGCAAAGCTCACGCAAATAACAGGAGCGGAACGCGTAGCGTTCCGCTCCTTACTCAATCTCTTTAGAAAAACTTCTAAAAACTAGTCATTTACAACTTTCAAAAGTCTTTCCCAAACTTCATCAATTGAACCTTCTGCATCAATTGATTTTAATACACCTTTGTTCTTGTAGTAGTCAATCAATGGAGCTGTTTCTTTAAAATATGTATCAAAACGAGCTTTTGCAGTTTCTTCATTGTCATCTTTTCTTTGAGTCAATTCAGCACCGCATTTGTCGCAAATACCTTCAACTTTAGTCGGTTTGAATTTGATATTGTAAATTTCGCCGCATTTAGGGCAAGAACGGCGGTTTACGATTCTTGAAATCAAGATATCTTGGTTCAAGTCAAAATAAATTGCTTTAATTTGAGCTTTAACAGAACCGTCAATTTCTGCATTGATTTCTTCTAACAAATCAGCTTGTTCAACACTTCTTGGATAACCGTCCAAGATGTAGCCGTTTTTGCAATCTTCTTGAGCTAATCTGTTTTTGATAATATTAGCAACCAAACTTACCGGAACCAATTGACCTTTATCAATATAAGATTTAGCAATTTTGCCGTTTTCAGTTTCGTTTTTAATTTCTGCTCTCAATAATGAACCTGTATCAACGTGTGGCAAACCCAAATGTTCAGATAATTTAGCTGTTTGAGTACCTTTACCACAAGCCGGTGGTCCTAAAAAAATAAGTTCTTTTTTCATAATCTCGCTCTTTTCTGTTGTTATAACTAACCTGTAATAAATCTTACTAACAGGTTAATTGTATCTCAACAAAAGTCGGATTTCAAGAAAGGCAGATTTTGTGTTTAATTTTTATTCACCAAGTTAGAACAAAGATTTTATGGCTAAAGCTACTAAAATCAGACCACCGCCGATTTCCAAATATTTTGACGGAATGTTTTTTACAAAATTTCCACTCCAAAAACCGCAAACCGACATCAAAAATGATGCAACACCGATAATCAAAACCGAAAGTAACAATGATGTTTGCGTTAAGCGAATAGATGCCCCTGACACCAATGCGTCAATACTTGTCGCTAATCCTAAGCCCAAAAGGCATTTAAGCCCAATACATTGCACCTCTTCTTCTTTTGGTTGGAAAGATTCAACTATAAATTTTAATCCTAAAATTAGAAAAATGCCGAAAACTATCCATTTGCTATAAGGTACAATGTATTTGTATAGGGAATTTGTACCGATGTAGCCGATAATTGGCATTGCGCCTTGGAATAAGCCCATTGTTAATGCCAAATTGAACGAATTTTTTGTTCTTTCGGATTTAAAAATCAGCCCTTGCGAAAATGAAACCACAAAACAATCTATACCAAGCGCCAAACCTAGCAATATCAAATCAATGAAAGTCAACTTCTACCTCAAACAATCTTTTCCAAGGAAATGAATATTTTATGTTCGCATTTGTTCCAAATTTTGTATAAACTTTATTTTCAAAAGATTTCATCAGTAAAGAAACCTCTTCAACATCAGGAGCCTGCAAGTTTTGGCGAACATTTGCCTGATATCCCCAATCGTCTAAAAATCTTGTTATTTCAAGTTTTTCAAAGGCTTTTTTATTATATTTTTGCGCAACAAATTTTATTTTTGCCCCACAAATCAAACTGCCTAACGAATTTGCGGAAGTGTTCCACGCAGAATATCCGTAAAAATTCTCATCATTAATTTCATTTTTGAAAAATTCTTGAACAAAGTTGTTATCGGCACCATTTGCAAATCTTACATCTGCAACCATATAAGGTCTGTCAGGTGTTGTGAAAGTTTGGGCAAAATTTTCGGTATCAACTTTCATGACAATTTCGCCTTGCTGTTTTTTGAAATTGTTGACGTACAATAAAATGTCTGCATCATTTTCTTCTGATACCGTGCACCCTGCAAGCTCGATTTGACCTTTCACTGATTTTTCAATCGAAATATCTTCATAATTTGATATCAAATTTTTAGATTCGGGTTCAAGAAAAATTGGACAAATTTTGATATTTCCATATATCGCGCGAGACAAAAGGCTCAGTGGGATTTCGTCCGCTCCTGTTTTTACAAATGCGCCCATTTTTTCAAGCATAGTCGCTTCTTGAACATTAAAACCATATTCTGCGCAATCGTCTTTAGAAAAAATCAATGTATCAAAAACGCCCTGTTTTTGCCAATTTAAGTATATTTTATTTATTTCAAAATTTCTTGCTCTAGTCTCAATGTAATTATCTAAAATTGCAGGTGGAATATCGTTTTTTATCCTCAAACTGCCACCTGATTTGTTACATTCATAAGAATATTCAAAAATCTTTTTGCCCCATTCAGACCAGTATTCTTTTTCTTCTTCGTTATAATTGTTGTTTGAAATGCGCATTATGCTTGAAAATGCATAAATTTTACAATCTTTACCGTCAAGAATTTCTCTCAAAGTTTCGATTCGATGCCTGATTTGTTCAAAAGTTTCAGGACATCTGCGCGAAGGTATCAAACCGCCATAAGCTAGGGTGTCCAACGACAAAATAATCGCATCGAGTTTTGGCAAGCACATCAACCATTCAAACAGACCTTCAATATCTGCAGATTTTGTCAAATCTCCCAAATACTTGCGCTCAGGTATAAAAAATTCTATACTCTCATCAATTTCAGATAAAATCTTTGGCAAAGTATAGCAAACAGGTCTGTTATCTATTGGTACAAATCCGATTTTCATAATATAATTGTATGCTAAAATAGAAATTAAGACAACGGAATTAACATTATGGCATGCGATAAAAACACTCAAAAAATTAAAACAATGTTTGATGAAATATCAAGCTATTACGACTTTATGAACAATTTTATTTCACTTGGCACACATTATATTATCAAATTTTTGGCACTAAAAGAACTTAACATTCAGCCAAGGACAATGATTCTTGATTTGTGTTGCGGAACAGGTGATTTTACAAAGCTTATAACAAAATTTTATCCAAGGGCAAAAGTCATAGGACTTGATTTTTCGCAAGAAATGCTAAAACTTGCTAAACAAAAAAATCCAAAAGGAGTTTTTATGCAAGCTGACTGTACAAATTTGCCATTCGGAGATGGTGAATTTGACTATATCACAATGGGTTTTGGGCTAAGAAATATCGAAAATAGAGATAAAGCGATAGGTGAAGTTTATCGAGTTCTAAATTGTGGTGGAAAATTTTTGCATTTAGATTTTGGGTACCACAATTTTTTGAGCAAAATATTTAATGTAATTGTTCCATTGTGGGCAAAATTTTTGAAGAAAAATTCAGACCATTATAAATATTTGATTGAGTCAAAAGAAGAGTTTCCAAACCCTGATGAATTGATTCATGAATTTGAAAAACATGGATTTAAGTATGTCAAAAAGCAAGACTATTTATTTGGCATAATTTCCGCTCAAATTATGATGAAATAGACAGCATCTCAAATAGAACACAGAGGTCTATGTCATTCTGAATTTATTTCAGAATCTTTTCCATATTAATAATTTAGCAAATATTACTATTGATAAATTCTGATTATTAAAAGGATTCCGAAACAAGTTCGGAATGACAATACTTACTTTGTATAGCTAGAGATTCTGAATAGGATAAAATCTACGTTGCTTGCGCAACTCGATTTTTAATCCTTTCAGAATGACATCGCTTTTTTAGTTTTGCTTTTCAAATTCAGACATCTAAAATAAGTAGGGAGCCCACCATTATCATATCTTCTTTCCTGATAAATATTTATCGCAAGCTTTTTGCTCTTCATTTGACATATTGAATCTGTTTCTTATATCCGGAGACAATAGTTCTACATTTTCTTCAATGCCTGCTTTGATTTCAGGGTTAATCATGTATTTATATTTGTCGTAGTTTTCCTTATTTATCACTGTTAATAGCGGAGTTTCATAGAAGCCGTTTTGAGCAGGTACTCTTTTAAACAATAGCTCTTCAAATAAATCAATCATGATGTTTTCAAGTCTTGCTTGTTTATGTTCATCACTTAGTTTGTTGTTTAACAAACTTACGCTTGCACTGTTTTTTGATAAGTATGATGTTATGTAGCTTTTTAAGATTTTCTTATTGAATTTTGAATTGTTAATGGAATCTTTTAGCATTAACATAATTGCTTTGTAGTTAGGGTCAATTTTTGTTCCTGATTTGTCAGGTGAATATTTGCTTATTCCTTCCGCAATTGCAATGCAGATTTTGTTTATTTCAGCTGCTGATAGCGGTTTGTTGTATTTAGCATATAGTGCGTCAATTTCGTTTTTATGACTTAATAAAATGGTAGGAATTTGCGCATTTTCTTTCTCGTTTTTTACGCTTTCCAGTAAATCATAAAATTCAAAAGAGCGAAGTTGATGAACTGAGGTCGGTATATCGTCAAGCGTTTTACATAAAACATCTGAAATTGCAGCAGTTGCGGCGTGTTCAGAGTTTTTGTGAGCCATAATATAGGTCATTGGTAATGTTAGCGCTGCGTCTTCAAATTCTTCATCTGACATAACTCTTTCATCATCCAATTTGTCCCTAAAACCTCTTGTTGCAATTGACAATTTGAATCGGTCATCAATTTCAGGATTGTTCATTACATAATTGGTGTATTGTCTTGCGTATGCTGTTGGCATATATTTTGTTGTTTCTTTCAAATAGTCAGCCAAACCTTCATCCAACTTGCCTGTTATATAGATGTTTTGTCCATTTTTGCCATTTAGCTTAAATACATCGCCGTTGTTTTCTTTTGCGACTTTGTAAAGTAAGTTTTCTTGTTCTTCATCTGATAATTTAGAAACATCAATGTCTTCGCTTGAGTTTTCAACATCTTGAACATCGGTTGTTTCAGGTGCGTTGTTGATTTCTCCGTATCTTTCAATAAAATGTTCTTCCCATTGTTTTTGGAGTTCTTCGTGTTTTTGATATTTTTGAGCACGAGTCGGTTCAATGTTTTGGGTATAGTTTAGCAATTTCAAAAACTCAGGATTAACTTGGTCGATAATTTTTTTGTTTTCAGATTGTGGAGTTACAACTTCTAAGTCTGTATTTATTGGAATCAAACCGCCGGACTCATAAGTTTCTTCAAACATTTCAATTGAGTCTGTAATTGTTTTTGCATATTGTTCCAAAATGTATGGATTTGCTTTCCAAAAACGTTCAAATAAAGTTCTGTTATCGTTTTTGGTTTGTGGGTTGTTTTGGTTAAAATATCTCATTTCTTCTGATAGGTGGATTTTATCCGCAGCAACTGTCATAATTGGGCTAAGATATTTGACGATGAATGATGCTTGTGGGTCGTCTTTGCCAAATCTTTTTCTGACTTTTTTCTCAACTTCTGTTTTGGACATGTCAGAAGATTTGATATCATTTGTCAGTTGTTTTTTCTGATAATCTTGGATTTTATATTTGCGTGGAGCTCTTTTGCGCGGTTTGTCACTTTCGGTTGCTCTACTGCTATAGGATTGAATATTATTAGAATGAGTTCCGTTAGTTGGTAAGTGTACCGCAGGATTATTAGAGTTTTTCGGTAGAGTTACAAAGAATTTTTTATATTCGTCTCTTGTTGCGATAAATGAGTTCCAAAAACTTTGTTTTGGAAATTTTATACCGTAAGCTGCCGTATCATCATTTGATAGAGGTTTTGTGATTAGTCCTTTGTAATCCTCATTCATGTCTTTTTCGTAGAAATCTTTGTTGATTTCTTTTAGGGTTTTACCTTCTGTATAAATTTTTCTTAGCAAATACATTCCAAAATCATCACTGCCATCTTTTAATAGCGGTGCATCATCCATATCTTTTGCCATTCTGATTTCTGCTAAAAGACTTGTTTTCCCTTTAGTTTTGTTAGAGTGTAAATTTTGGAATAATTCTTCGTTTGGATAAATACTTTTAACATCAGAAAAATTCTTTGCGACTTTTAGATATTTAAAAACTTCACTCATCATTTGTTCAGGTGGAATATGTTGTCTTGTCTCGTAGTCATAGTCAAGATATTCTTTCATTGATGTTGGCATATCTTTTCTGTTGAAATCTTGAGCATAAAAATCTTCCGGAGTTCTTCCGCCAAAAGATATATTAAAATCTTGGTATGCAAAAACTGGTCTAGTTGTAGTATTTTGCGTAATCGGATTTTGTGTGTTTTTGTTATTTTGTTGTTTTTTATTTGAGATATTATGTATTGGGGTAAATTGGTTTATTTGTGATATTCGCATTTTATTTTTCCTTGTTATTTCTTATTTCTGTAGTCATTTATTAATTGATTTTTATTATATATAGGCATATCGATTAGTCTGTCCATTTTACCGGCTTTGATATCTTCGTTTGATGCATTATAGAATTCTTTTTCAGCCGGACTTAAATTTATTTCCATAAGATGGATATAATTTTGTCCGTCTGCATCCATTCTAAATTTATATTTATCTATTACTTCTTTATTTACGAGTAGTTGAAGATAATTTTCTTTAATAATGCAGTAGTCAATAAATCCTGGGATTAAATAGCAAAATCTGTCGTATTTATCTTCTTTTGAAAAGTCTTTATTAAGGATACTTTTTGCACATTCAGGCATACTACCAGCAATGAATCTTCTTATTTTGTTGCGTTGGACAGGATGAAGTTTACTTTCTTCTTTCAACATCATAAGAATTGCATTTACATTTGCTGATAAGTTTTCATCAGGTTTGAAATGGTCAATTTCATTCATCATAGCAAGTCCGATAAGGTTTCTATCCTTGTCTGTTAATGGTTTGTTGTAATAATTGTACAAATCATCATATTCTTTTTTATTGTCACGGAGCATATTCATAAAAGAGTCGTCGATGTCATTTGAATCCTCCGTAGCATCTACATTTAGTTCAATTTTCTTTGCCGCAGGATGATGATGTTTTGTTGCTAAGTCATTTATGGCACAAGTTGCTGACATATATTCACCTTCCATCCCATTGAAAAATCTTTGGTTTAAATCATCAAAGTAATTTGGTGAACCATCAGCTTCCCCGATTCCTTCTAGTTCTTCAATAGAGCAATCTAGTGGCAATTGACTGACTTTAATTTTATATGCCAAATCCGCCTCTTTTGTTACAAAGTTTATATATTTACTGGTTAGTGAAGCTGGTAACCACTCAGCTTCTTTTTTGATTTGTTGTTTGAATTTTTCATCAATCATATCAATTGATAATTTGCCATCATCTATTTCTTTTGTTTCGTCTGCTTGTTTTATATTTTGTACTTTTTCTTGACCGTATTTTTCATCAAAATAATTTTCCCATTTGATTTGTTCTTGAGCATGTTTTTCGTAGCGCGATTCTCTTTCAGGGAAAATCGTTTGGGTATAGTCAAGTAGTTCAAAATATTCAGGAGCAACTCTATCAATAACTTTATTGTTTTTGGTTTCAGGTGTTACTTCTTTTAAATCTGTATTTATTGGGATATTTCCGCCTTCTCCGTAAATATCTTCAAACATATCAATTGTATCAATAATTGCATGAGAATAGATATCTTTCATTATTGGATTTTTGTTCCAATATCTTTGGAGCATAAATTCATCGTTGCCTTTTTTGCCTTCATAACGTTCCGCCTCGGTGAAAGATTTTAAATCTTCTGAAAGATGTGCTCTATCAGCTGCAACTGTCATAATCGGACTAAGATATTTTACAATGAATGATGCTTGTGGGTCGTCTTTACCGAATCTTCTTCTGACTTTTCTTTCAACTTCAGTTTTTGACATGCTTGAAGATTTGATATCATTTGTAAGTTGTTTCTTCTGATAGTCCTTAATATTATATTTGCGCGGAGCTCTTTTCCTTTGTGCTGTATGTATTGTTTCATCTGCCTTATCTGCTGTAGTTGTTTTTTGTAAATGTACTGCAGGGTTTGTCGTATTTTTCGGCAAGGTTACAAAGAATTTTCGATATTCTTCTCTTGTTGCGATAAACGAGTTCCAAAAAGCTTGTGTCGGGAATTTGATTCCATAGCTTGCAGTTATATTGTCCTTAATAGGTTTTGTTATGATACCTTTGTAGGTATCATTCATATCTTTTTCATAGAAATCTTTGTTTATTTCTTTGACTGTTTTGCCTTCTGTATAGATTTTTTTCAGCAAGTACATACCGAAATTGTCGCTGCCATCTTTAAATAACGGCTCATCAGACATTTCCTTTGCTGTCTTTATTTCATACAAAATGCTTGAAATGTTTCTTGATTTATTTTCGTGTAGGTTTTGGAATAATTCTTCATTAGGGTAAACACTTTTTACATCTTCAAAATTATCTGCTAAATTCAAGTATTTAAAAACTTCGCCCATCATTTGTTCAGGTGGAATATGTTGTCTTGTTTCGTAGTCATAGTCAAGATATTCTTTCATAGAAGATGGCATGTTGTTTCTGTTGAAATCCTGTGCGTAAAAGTCTTCAGGTGTTCTTCCGCTGAAAGATATATTAAAATCTTGGTATGCAAAAACAGGTCTGGTTGTGGTATTTTGCGTAATCGGATTTTGTGCGTTTTTATTATTTTGTCCTCTAGTGTTTACAATATTATGCAATGGCGCAAACTGGTTTATTTTTGTGATTTTCATTTCCTATCCTACTAATTAAAATGTGTATCTTCAATTATAAGTCGCGTAAATGGAAAATTTTGCACTATATTAAGATTTTTTTACACTTTTATGTTAATATTCCGTTAGGAAATAAGAAATATGGGAGAAGTAAAATGTGCGATATAATTACAATTGGTAGCGCAACAATGGACGTATTTGTTGAATGTGATGATGCAAATATCGTTTCAGTACGCTCATTAAAAAAGAAATCTGAATTTATGAGTTATTCTTACGGAGCAAAAATCGAAATTACCGATTTTGCCTCACAAGTAGGTGGCGGTGGTGTTAATACCGCAACAAACTTTGCAAATTTAGGTTTTTCAACAGGTGCAATTTTTAAAGTTGGTGACGATATTTATTCAAAAGGTTTGTTTGAATTTTTCAAATCAAGAAGTGTTGATTTATCATCCGTAATTCAAAATAAAGATGAATCTACAGGTTTTTCAATTATTTTGACAAGTTTTGAAGGTGATAGAACCGTTTTGGCTCACCGTGGTGCTAATGCTCATATCAAAAAGAATGAAATTAATTATGATGCAATCAAAAATGCAAAACTTTTGTATATTGCGCCATTAAACGGTGATAGTAACAAAGTTCTTGATGATATCGTAAAATTTGCAAATGAGAATGACACGGCAATTTGCTTTAATGCAGGTACTACAGGTATTAAAAAAGGTTTTAATTATTTGAAAAAAATTCTTGAATCAGCGCAAATCGTTGTTATGAATAAGGAAGAGGCATCAATGGCAACCGGTATTCAATTGCGTTCAGATACAAAAGAAGAAAAATTTTCAGATATGTTGATTCACCCTGATTTGAAAACCATGTTTAAAAAATTGAAAGTATCTGATTATCAAGTGATTGTTATTACAGACGGTGGTTCAGGTGCTTACGCTTATGATGGTAAAAAATATTACTATTGTCCTTGTTTTGAAGGCCCTGTAACATCAACTCTTGGTGCTGGTGATGCTTTCGCTTCAACATTCTGCGCATCGTTGATGAAATTTGGTAAAGACATAGAAAAAGCATTGATTGCGGCATCTATCAACTCTACAGGTGTAGTTTCAGAATTTGGTGCAACAGCAGGGTTATTAACATTTGATGAAATTATTGACAGAATGGACAAAAATCCTGATTTTAAATGCAAATTAGAAGTTGTGGAATAAAAAATGAACAATTTATTTTCGATAATCGTTATATAAATGTGATTCGAAATTAAGGAGGTCTAAAATATGACAGAAGAAACTAAAACATGTAATTGCAAAGAGAAAGCTATTGAAAAATTAAAAGAATTTTCATTTATTGCAGGTGCTGTATTTGTAGGTTCAACATTGGCAATTTTATTAAGTGCGCAAATCTTAAAACCAAAATGCCCATGTCCGCAAATGCAATTCCAACCAAGAATGGAAAGACCACTACCTCCCCCTCCTGCAATTTACCCAGGACAAGGTATGCCTGGAGATTTCCATGCTCCAAAATGGAGACATGATAGAGGTTATAGAGGACCACAAGGCGGACCTCCTCAAATGAGAGATGATATGCCACAACCTCAATATGGCGGTCCTCAAGGCGGACCACCTCCTCAAGCAAGACATCATCATAGAGGAGATGCTCCAAAAGCTCCACAACAAAAATAATTAATAATTGTCATTCTGAAAGCTTAGAAAAACAAAACAGATTAACTGAAATTTTTTGGTTAATCTGTTTTTGTATATAGCCTTACTCGGCAATATATTTATTAGACAAATTAGTGTTTAATATATCAAGATAAGCGAAAGGCTGGACAAAATGAAGATAGAAAGGCAAAAACAAATATTAATTGTTGAGGATGATACTCTATCTCGTATCACCCAAAAATGTATGATAGAAAGTTTTTCTGACATGAATGTTTGTGCTGAATTTGATAATGCGGAAGATGGTATTAAATATTTACATCAAAATGTATCTGACATTGATTTGATTTTGATGGATGCAACTTTGCCTAAAATGAATGGTGTAGAGGCATCTAAGGTTATCAAAAATAAATATCCTTCTATGAAAATTGTTATTCTAGTGCCTTATAACTCGGATAAACAGGTAATTTCAACTCTGTTTGCCAATGCTGATTCTTACTACATAAGAGATTTAGGACAAGATAGGTTGTATGATGTTTTGTCTCAAACTCTTAATAATAACGGTAGTATAGATAAGCGTATTCAGTTTTCTGTCTTTAATTATATAAAACGATTACCTGAAAAAGATTATTGGGAATTTTTAAATAAATTGACAACAAAAGAGTCCGATTTTATAACTTTTGTTTATATGGGTTTATCAAGAGATGAAATCTCAAGTCGGTTAGATGTTCCATCTGCTCAGCTTTCGGATTTTATTTATTCGATTTTTGAAAAACTTGTGTATGTTGTAAAATTTGGACAATTTGATAAGGAACTTGTGTATGACCTTTTTTAAGAAAATAAAATTTAATTTAAAGACAAAAATAGTTTTAGCTAATGTAGCATTTATTACGATGGTGCTAATTTGCTTTGGATTAAATTTATCTCCGCAGACTATTATTTCTCATAGAGTAATTATGATATTTGAAACAATTTTGTTAATTTGTGCAAATATTTTTAACTATATGTTGCTATTAAATAGATTAAAAATAGGTAATGACGAATTTTTAAGATATCGTCTTTGTCGAAATTGTAAGCATTGCGAAATTGGTATTGATTCTTTGCTTAATCAAATTTTTATGACAACTCCGGATATTATTGCTTTTATGGACACTAATCAAAGATATGTTATGTGTTCTAAAAAACTCTATGATTTATTTAAAATTACGGCACCTGAAATTATTGGAAAATCTCAGGACGTAATCTTGCCACAACAACAAGTTGAGCTTAATCGCAAATATCTGAATGAAGTTATTGCGCAAAAGAAACCAATGTATTATACCCAAAAGATTTACATAAATAATGTTGAATATATTTATGATTCAATTTCATCACCTATTGTCAGCAAAGATAATCAAGTGGCAGGAATCTTAACTATGAGCCGTAATATAACCGAAACAGTTTCGTTAAAAGAATCTTTTGAGCGTTCTAACCAAAAGTTATATGATTTAATAAATAATTCTCCAAACTTGGCTTATGTTTTAGATGGAGATGGTAGTTATATTTTTGGTAACACTAAAGGAAAAGAATTTTTTATCACTGGTGTAGATTATACAAGTTCAGGTGAACGTATAGTTATCAAGATGGATAAGTTCAGAGATGAAATAATCAATGAAAATCGCAAAATTATCGCAACTGGCGAAAGACTGGTTAAAGAAAAAGAAATGGTTGCCGCAAATGGTGAAAGCTATTGGTACGAATTTACTAAAACTCCATTGACAAATTCTTCTGGGGATTATTATGCGGTTACAACAATTGCAAGATGTATTGATAGTGAAAAACGCTTGCAAGAACAGAGAGAAACATATATAGCAACACTCAGTCATGATTTGAAAACTCCAGCTATTGCTCAAGTTAGAGCGTTGGAACTGCTTTTGAGCGGACAAATGGGCGAATTTAACGAAAGCCAAAAAGAATTGCTCCATCTGACACTTGATTCTTGCAATTACTTATACGATATGGTTTATACAATTCTTTCAACATGTAAATTTGAAAATGGCGAAATTTCACTTAACTATTCGTCTGTTGATTTTGTAAAACTTACGGAAGAATGTATAAATGAATGTTTGAATTTAACCAAAACAAATAATACTACAATTGTTTTTGAGCCTATAGAAAATCCTTGCGTTGCTATGGCAGATAAAAACGAAATCAAACGTGCAATTGTGAATTTTCTCTCAAATGGTATAAATTATGCAAATACAGATACTGTTATAAAAGTTTCAGTGAGTGTGCATGATGAACTTGTTGAACTAAGAATCAAAAATTCCAGCCCATATATAGACACTGATACGATGAACCGAATTTTTAGAAAATATGTCACTCATTCAGAAAAATTCAACAAAGTCGGTGTCGGATTAGGGTTATATCTGTCAAAGAAAATTGTAGAGGCTCACAATGGCGAAATTATTGCAGAAAGCACCAAAGATAACACCAATACTTTTGGCTTTGTTATTCCTGTTTCTGTAAAATCTTTACCGGTAAAAAGGTTGGCAGAATATTCTACAACAATGAAGTAATATCTTGACCGCCTGTTGCTTTATACAAATTGATAACTGAAATTTCTCTGTTGATATTATTTACGACACAGCTTTCTTCGCTAATCAATATCATTTGTTGTGCTTTCATATTATCAAGTTTTGATTGAGCACCGGTTTTGAATTTTTGATTTGCAAGTTCTAATTTTTCAGCTTCAATATCATATCTTTCACTGCTTTTTTTATAATTCATGTTAGATGTTTTTACGCTCATCATTGCATCGTTTAGTTCTTGAATAGATGTAAGTATTGATTTTTCGTAAATTTGTAGAGCCTTTTCATATTCAAGTTTGTTATATCTTAATTTCGCTTTTTTATAACCGCCTGTGAATAATTCAAGAGAAGGTGCAACCCCTATTGTAGATAAAAATGTGTGGGGAGCAAACATTCTGCACCAGTCATACGCATTGAATCCGACTTGACCAAATACAGTGAATTTCGGTAAGAAATCTCTTCTTGCAACTTTAACATCAATCCCAGTTTTTTCTATATATAATTCTGCTTTTTTGATATCAGGTCTTTGGGCAATATATTCGGTTGAAATTTCAGAAGGTACAGAAGGAATTACAATTGAATCATAGTTACTTCTGTCGATTTTTGATTGATATCTGTCTCCTAACTGCGCAATCAGTTGGTTAAGAGTTACATCTTGGCGTTCTTTTAAAGAATTTAACCTTTCATGCATTTGAGTTAATGTTTGTTTTTCTGAAAGCAATTCAGCTAATGGACATAACCCGCTGTTATATTTTTGAGTTTCAAGAGTAACGATATCTTCTTGTATTTTTAATAATTTTTCTTGGTTTTGGATTAATTTATCAATTCCGATAAGGGTGTAATAGTTAGACACAAAACCTGATGAAATTGAGATATATGAGACTCTTTCATCTTGTTTGGTCATTTCTATTTGCTTTTTCAAACTTTTGGTTTTTAAGTAATTTTCGCCCCAAATGTCTACTTCATAAGACATTGTTAATGGTAATTGATAATGAGCTTGATTGTAATCAGGAATAAGCACATCCCCAAATCTTTGGTCAGATGCTGTTAAATATCTTTGAATACCACCGTTAAATGTAAGTTGCGGAAGTTGATTTGCAAATGCTTGTTTCATGATTTGTTGAGATTGCTTTGACTTAATTGAGGCAATTTTTAAATCCGGATTGTCTGCATATAATTTTTCAACATAACCGCTTAAAGTTGAATCATCAAAATGTTTCCACCAATCAAGGTTCATATATTCAACGGTCGGATTGGTTGTTTGTTCAGTTTTTTTAGCGTCCGCTGTTGGGGTAACTGAGATTAAACATAATAAAATAATTAATATTTTTAAACTTTTCATGCTATTTATTTTCCTTTATGTTATCATGATAACACAAAAGAAAAATCATGAACACTGAAAATATATTAAAACAAAAAATAGGACTCCATCTGACAGGTGTTGGAAATTTGTCTAAGATATTTGCAGTACAGTCATTTTCAGGTAACAATTTACAAATTACTCCGGAACAATTTACTGTACTTGCCTTGTTGTATGAAAACGATGAGTTGTATCAAAGACAATTGTCAGCACTTTCATTGAAAGATAGAGCAAATATTTCGCGAATAGTTAATATATTGGAAGGTTTAGGTTTTATTACCAAAACTCCTGATGTAAATGGTAGGAAAGTTTATAAAATAAAGATTACTGAAGAAGGTAAGGCTGTATATAAAGAAACTCTGCCTGTTATTACATCGGTTTGGAAAGAAACCGCTGAAAATATTCCTGACGAAGATTTGAAAATTTTTCATAAGGTTTTATATAAAATTCAGCAAAATTTGATATCAAAAGTAAATATACAAATATAGAGTAAGTAAAGAAGAGGTTATTATGACAAAAGATAATCAAGGAAACTTTAAACCCCAAAATCATGACAATAATCAAAGAAAATCTAATAAGGACGGATTGCCACCTGCTCCAAAATTTCCAAAATCAAAAAAACGTAAAAAAGAGGAAATGGAAATTTTAGCGAAGGCAAGATTGAAAAAATGGAGACCTGAATATGCTAAGAAAAGAGTATTCATTCCATCTGTTACGGCTGCAATTTTGTTGATGTTCGGTTTGTATGCAGGTATTATGGCTACACATTTTCAATCAACAGATGATGCTTTTGTAGAAGGCAGAATAATTTCAGTTGCGCCAAGGGTATCAGGTCCTGTTACTCGTTTGCTTGTTGATGATAACCAATCTGTTAAAAAGGGGGATTTGTTATTAGAAATTGACCCAAATGACTATAAAGTTAAATTAGCTCAAGCAGAGGCAAAATTGGCAGAGGCTCAAGCAAAATTAAAAATTTCATCACATGATATTTCAAAAAATTCATCAAATGTAAGCCAAGCTGCAGATGATACAACTTCTGCTAAGTCAAAATTAGATTTTGCTCAAAAAGATTACAAAAGATATAACGATATGTATAAAACAGGTGTTGTATCAAAACAAGATTATGATAGAAGTTCTAAAGAATTGGAAGTTTCAAATGCTAATTTCCAATCAAGTACTAATAGGGCAAAAGCTATGCAATCTGAATTAGATTCATCAATTGCACAAAATGAAAGTGTAGAGGCTGAAATTAAAAGATTGCAAGCAGAAGTTGAACAAGCTAAATTGAATTTAAGCTATACAAAAATATACGCACCATCTGATGGACTTATTTCAGCAAGAAGTGTAGAACAAGGTAACTATGTTCAAATCGGTCAACCGCTTTTGGCAGTTGTACCCAGTGAAGTTTGGATTGTTGCAAACTTTAAAGAAGGTCAATTGACTCACATGCGCCAAGGTCAAAAGGTTACTGTTTCAATCGATGCATACCCGGGGAAAAAGTTCAAAGCTCACATTGACAGTATTCAAAGAGCAACTGGTGCAAAATCAAGTCTTTTTCCACCGGAAAATGCTGTTGGCAGTTACGTAAAAATCGTACAACGTGTCCCTGTGAAGATTGTATTTGACGAAAACTATTTGCCAAAATACAATATCGTTCCCGGCATGTCAGTTGTTCCGAGAGTAAAAATAAAGTAATGTATCAATCTCGTTATAATATGGCGTCTTCTGAGCTTTTTTTGATAAAATATATTATGTAATTAATATATTTAGGAAGTAAAAAAGATTAGGCGGATATGAAAGAGCGAATATTACTATTTATAATTGTCTTGGGTTTGACAGCTTTTATTTACATTTTCCAAAGCTATACGGTTTGGGGATTGGCACTGTTGGTATCTTTGATGGCTTTGTACGCTATTTTTACCAATGTTGCGTATAAAATCAAACAAAGAAAAGAACAACAGACTCCGATTGCTAAAAATGAAAACTACAAACCTTTCGTTAGTATTATGATTCCTGCCCATGATGAGGAATCCGTAATTGGCAATACAGTAAGAACTGTATTAAACCTTGATTATCCGAATTTTGAAGTAATCGCGATTGATGATAGAAGTACGGATAATACAGCAGCAGTTTTGTTGGATTTAGAAAAAGAATATCCAAACAAAGTAAAAGCTTTCATTCGTCCAAAAGATGCGTTTCCCGGAAAATCTGCCGTATTGAATGACGCGTTAGCTTTTGCAAAAGGTGAGGCTATTTTGGTTTTTGATGCTGATGCGACGATGGAACCTGACTTTTTAACTAATCTTGTTTATGAACTTGAACCGAAAGATGTCGGTGCAGTTCAGGCAAGAAAAATTGTTCGCAACAAAGATATGAATATTTTGACACGTTGTCAAAATAACGAAATGACAATGGATACTCACTTCCAAGTCGGCAGAGACTCTGTAAAAGGAGCTGTTGAACTTCGTGGAAACGGTGAATTGATTAAACGTACCGCTCTTGAAGATATTGGCGGATGGAATAATTATACAATTACTGATGACCTTGATATGTCAACACGTCTTCATATCAAAGGATGGGATGTCCGATTCTGTGCTAATACTGCTGTGTATGAAGAAGGTATTATGTACTTGTTTCCATTGTATAAACAGCGCAGAAGATGGTTGGAAGGTACAATCAGAAGATATTTAGAATATTTTTGGGATATTTTGACCTCTAAAAAAATGTCTATGCGTGTAAGACTTGATATGATTGCATACATTTCAGAGTTCATCATGCCGGCATGGTTTATCATAGAAATAGGTATCTTGCTTTTCAAAATTTGCCTGAAAGATGCTCAACCGCATATTTTGATGTCTTCTGTTATTATGGGATGTATCATCGGATTGGGCTTTATGATGGCTTGTCGTTACAGTTTGAGACGATATGACAATTTACCTAGGTGGGATGCTTTTATCCAATCAATTTATACTTCGGTTTATTTGCTGTTGATTTGGTTCCCATTGGTGTTGTTTATCGGTACAAAAATTTTGTTTATGAAAAAAGATATGAACTGGGGTAAAACTGCTCACGGTTTGATTCAGCATGAACATGCCATTCAAAAAGCAAAAGAAAAAATTAGAAAAGCAAAAGAAGAATTGAAAAAATTATTAGCAAAATAAATAGAATAGGAGAAACAAATGCAAACAATTTCAATTGAAGATGTAAGAAATAAAATTAGAGCAATTCCTGATTTTCCTAAAAAAGGAATTATCTTTAGAGATATAACAACAGGTATCAAAGATGCTGAAACAATGCGCGCTATGATTGATTTTCTTTGTGACCAATACAAAGCTGAAAAAGTTGATTATATCGCAGGTATCGAAAGTCGCGGTTTTATTTTTGGTATGCCAATGGCTTACAAAATGAACTGTGGTTTTATTCCAATTAGAAAGCCAAACAAATTACCTGCTGAAACTATTAAGGAATCTTATGACTTGGAATATGGCTCTGATTCAATTGAAATTCACGCTGATGCAATTGAAAAAGGTGCAAGAGTTTTGGTCGTAGATGATTTGTTAGCTACAGGCGGAACTGCAAAAGCTGCTTGCAATTTGGTTAGAAAAGCAGGCGGAGATTTAGTCGGTGCAGCTTTCTTAATCGAATTAAATGCGCTAAACGGTAGAGAAAAGCTTGCAGATTGCGGAAAAGTAATTTCTATGTTACAATATTAGTAAATCAAAAATCAGGAGAATAAAATATGAAAAAAGTTGCGATACTACTGGCTTTATTGGTATTACAGATTCAAGTAACGGCGGTTGCTGCGGCTAATTCAAATTATAATAAAAAGCCTGCACAAAAAACTAAAGCTACAAAACCTGTAAGTAATGTAAAAGCTAATGATGGCTACAAACAAGATGGCAGTGACTATTTGTTGAAATACAATATCAACGATTTAGAGTCTGCACCTTGGTTAAACGGTGGCAAAAGAAAAATCTAATTAAAAGAAACACCTTAGTCAGAAATGATTAAGGTGTTTTTCTATAAGATTATGAGATATAAAGAGAGAGAAGAAACTTATGCTAATAATTGTTCAAGTTTTTGAGCAGCAACTTTAGCTTTGTTAGATTGAAGAAGTGATTTTTCGATTCTTTCTTCAATTTCTTTGTCAGATTCAGTTGAATATTTAACCATATCCAATGCTTTTACGTAGTCTTGAACAGTTATGAATGGAGAGTCAACTCTTGCAGAAGATGCTGCGCTTAATGATTGAGCATATTCACTTGCTGTAATCATTGTGTTTTCTGATTCGATGTAACCACCATTTTTCAATGATTCTGCATATTCTTTAGCTGAAATTAAATCTCCGTAATATCTTTCCATTTTTATTTTCCCTTTATCTCTTGTATATCCCTTACACTTATATAAAGTATTTTACTTTTAAAAAATTGCGTAAATCATACCTAAAAAGTATATAATTTTAACATAACTTTACAATAGTTTATAAGACTATCTCTTGGCGCGGTTTTGGGGTAAAATTAAAGAAAAGAATCAGCTAGAAAAGGAAATATAAATGCTTAGAACAGGAATCGTAGGACTGCCAAATGTCGGCAAATCAACTTTATTTAACGCACTTACAAATGCAAGAAACGCTCAGAGTGCCAATTATCCGTTTTGTACAATTGAACCAAATATTGGTGTTGTAGATGTTCCGGATGAAAGATTGAAAGTTCTTGCAAAACTTTGTAAAACCGATGTAATTATTCCAACTGCCATTGAGTTTGTGGATATTGCAGGTTTGGTAAAAGGTGCAAGTAAGGGCGAAGGTTTGGGAAACCAATTCTTACAAAATATTCGTGAAGTTGATGCTATTATTCAGGTTGTAAGATGTTTTGATGATGAAAATACAATCCACGTAGCGGGAAAAGTTGACCCAATCAGCGATATTGAAACAATTAACACGGAACTTGCTCTTGCTGATATGGCATCTGTTGAAAGACGTCAGGCAAGAATTGCCAAAGTCGTTAAATCAGGCGATAAAGAGGCTGTATTAGAAGATAAAGTTTTGAAAAAGTTGACGGATTTACTTTCGGAATGTTCATTTATTGATGTTTCAAAGCATTTTGATGAAGATGAAATTCCTGTAGTAAAAATGTTGAACTTGTTATCAACAAAACCTGTTATCTATTGTGCAAATGTTTCTGAATTTGACTTAAAAGACGGCAACGATTACACAAGAAAAGTCGAAGAGTATGCAAAATCTCACGGCGCAGAGATGGTTGTAATTACCGCAAAAATCGAAGAAGAACTTGCAGATTTAGGTAAAGAAGAGGCTCAAGAATATTTGCAAGAACTTGGTATTGAAGATAGTGGTATCAACAGAATGATTAAGTCTGTTTATAATTTGTTGAAGTTGAGAACCTTTATCACTGCAGGCGAAAAAGAAGTTCGAGCTTGGACCATTACAGCAGGAACAAAAGCTCCTCAAGCTGCAGGTGTAATCCACACAGATTTTGAAAAAGGTTTCATCAGAGCTGAAATTACACCATATAAAGATTTTGCAGAACTAGGCTCATATAATGCTTGCAAAGAAAAAGGGGTAACTCGTCTTGAAGGTAAGGATTACGTAGTTCAAGATGGTGACCTCGTTCACTTTAGATTTGCAGTGTAATGTGTAATAAACATGTCATTTTAGAGGAAAGTTTACTTGCAAATGATGTATTGGTCTTGACGGAGTGACGTCGTAATCCACAACATGACTTGCATGGGATTACCATGTCGTACTGTTAAGTCTATTGTTTTATTTGCAAAACATTGCTCCTCGTAATGACATGAGTTTATAAAGTAGGTCGGCATTGCTATGCCGACAACGTTAAAAAATGTCATTCTGAAAGGATTAAAAATCAAGTTGCGTAGCAACGTAGATTTTATCCTATTCAGAATCTATCAATGTTGATTTTGAAAAGCATACCTGTCCCTTGAATACAATTCCTACTTGCTCAATAGTGCAAGCTTTTTACCACAATCGTAGCCTTTGTTTTGGTAAGCATTTGCTACAAATTGTGTATTTGGTTTTACTTTGCAACTGCCGGTGAAAGTCAATGGTACACCTTTATCAGGTACATGATACAATACTAAAGTTGAATCTGTAATTGGAGTTGGTACAGGATGTCCATCATACATTCTTGTTAAGTAGTAATTTCCAACTTCGTCAACCTTAACTTGGTAGATGTCATTATCATCATTAGCGTTGACAAATACCGTGTCCTTTTTAAGTCCGGAGATTCCATATTGATTGTCTCCGCCCTCTGAAAAATTCAATCTGTCTAAGTATAAAGTCTTAGGTTTATATTCTTTTCTGAAATCGTACTCCAATCCTGTTGGGTTGAAGATAGAAATCGCCATTCTGCCATCCGGAGATTGTCTGAATATTGATGTTACAAGTTCGTTTGACTGAGTTTTATTTAGCGGTAATGTGTAAATAGCACCGTTGTTTAGCGCATTACATCTAGGGTCTTTTCTAACCTTCATTACATTGTTCATTTCATCTTTGTATTTTGCAATGAACTCTTTGTATTTTCTGTTATTTGGGTCAACCCATTCGTCGTGAACTTTTTGACGGCCTTGCAAGTACATGTTTTTAGTCTTTGTATCGTAGCCTGTTGCTCCGACATCATCACCATCAAACAATGTAGGCATACCAGGAAGTGCAACCAAATATTTCATCATGCCCATCAATTTTGTCATTGCAGGTCTCATTGTTGCTTCAAATACATCGTTTTCAAAATTTTCACCTGATGGTAGATTCAAACCGTAAACTTGACGTGCTTGTTTTAGTACCATTCCGATTGAAACGTCAAACGGTTTGATACCAAAAGCTTCTGGGTCGAATCTTTTACCCAAGAATTTACCTTGTGCTAAATCTGCAACAGATTTACTTAATGCGACAAAAGCTCTGTTAAATTCGTCATTTGAGTAGTGATAATCATCTCTGTATTTTTGCAATGTGTTGATTAAAGCCGGTCTGATTGCATCTGCCATAGCTACAGCTTTTGGAGATACTGCGGTGTAATCAAAATTCCAAACTTCATCATCGGTGATATTTTCTAAGAATTTATCATTAACGATTTGATAAGCTTTTTTCAAGTTGTTGAAGTTGCCATCGTTTTTGTATGTCAAATCAGAGTAGAATAAGCCCATATCCATTGCTGCACAATGTAGTGCTCTTGGTTTATCGTGGTTGCCGATAAATGTGTAAGAGTATTTTAATGAATCGTCGCCACCTGCTCTAATAAAGGCATCTTGGTCAATTCCGACCATTTTGTTAAATAATAATCTTTGAGGGAATGACTTGTCTTGAAATTCGGAACCGTCTTCAAAAGATTTAGAAAATATTTTTGCAACATCACTAAAGAAGAATGAATAGTTAGCTGTTGCTGTGATTCCTGTGTCTCTTAAAAATTTTGGAACAATATCTGTTTTCTTTGGATAAGTTTTTGATTTGCTGCCAAAACCTGTATCAAACAACGCCCCTTCATCTGTAACTTCTGCAACTGTGTATGCATTAGGATTTTTAGAAATTACACCTTGTGCAAATTTTTGCCAGAAGTTGCTAACCTGTTTCCAAGTGTGTTCAAAAGTTGTGTTGTGATTTTTTAGAGCCTCAACATCTGCGATATCTTTTGTAGCATCAATTCTCCAATCAAGTCCTGATTGAGTTTTGTCAATAATCAAATCTGCAAGTTGTAGTCCTGCAAGGTTTGTATTTTTCAAAGCTCTTGCAAAACTTTCAACAAGTTCGCTATCAACAGATGAATCCAAATTTTTCATGCCTTTTTGCATTACATCAAGCACCATTTCTGCCTCTTCTTCAGGGCAAGAAGGGTGTGTTATTCCAAGTGTTTGAAGTGATGTTTCTTTTAATTTCTTATAATCATAAGTTATTTCACCTGAAACGGAGTCCATTGTAGGTGCAGCTTTAGGCAATAATGATTTAATCACTGCATATTTTGCAATTTCAGGAGTTAAAAGCGGTAATACATATTTACCAAATTCAGTAACTTCGTCTCCATCAAACAATTTTTTATCATCAGGCAGAACAGAATTTAAGTTATCAAAGACAGATTGAGCGTAATCAGCCATCTCATGTGTATATATACTTTCCATTCTGTTGTATGTTTTTTGATATTCTGGAGATAAGTTTTTGTTTCCTTGTTTGTACAATTCGTAACGAGGTACACCGATTTCTGAAGAAACAGAGGCTCTTTTTGAAATTAAAGGTGATGCCAAAACAGAAACCAAGTTGTCTCCAAATTCAATTGCATCAAGCGGTGTGTTCATCAATCCTTCAATGATTTGACTTCTTTTATCTTCGTTAGAAAGCTTACGTTTGTTGTTATACATACCATCAAGTACATTTTCAACTTCAGCTTTTGAAACTTCTGCTTTCACGGAAGTTGGGAAAACTTTGTTATTAGAAAGTTTTGAAATTAAATTGTAAACTTGTGATGGATTTTGAGCATCTACATTTTTTAAACTTTGAGCAACATACATTCTCAAAATGTCGTCAGTCTTTTGTGTCCAGTATTGACCTGATGTTACTGCATAGTCTTGAACTTGAGCGTTACCTCTCAAAATTTTTGCCATTTCTTCTCTTTTTTCGGTTGGAGAAAGGTTTTTCAATGCTTTGGTGTCAGCATTTGAAAATACGAAGTTTAATTTGGCAATATCAGGGTTAGCATCCCAAGTGTCAAAACCGCCTTCAAATTTGCCATCAACTACAAAATTTTCGTTTTTAGAAAGCAATCTTGCTCCGCGATAGCCTTTTAAATCGATAGAAGAATCAGGATTTGCATCGTTATATTCATTTAATCTTTTAACATTTTTGTTATAAATTTCAGGGTCGATTTCAAATGCGTATGGGAATATTGAGTCGTTGTGTGTATGCAAGTCAAATACATTATCAGTACTCATTTTTGAATATGTTTTGATTAAAGATGTTGTATCATTTTTCTCCTCATCAGAAACTAACCTTGTATCAAAGAATTGAATATATGTCGGTTTCTTAGGGTTGTATTGCGGATTATTTTTCTTGATTGAAACTGTTCCGATACCGTTTTGAGTGTATGTATATGGAGAGTTTACGATTTTGTGAGAAATATAATCTTTATTTTTAGAGAAAACACCCATAGACAATGGGCCGTCTTTTAAGCCGGATGCTTTGAACCAGTTGTAATATGGAGAATCAGTTCCCCATTTTAATAAATGTTTAAAGTGAACCCCTTCTAAGCCTTCGTTTACGAACGCACCATCTGATACAAAGTTTAGGCCGTGTGCAAACATTGAACGTTGAAGTGAGGCATAATTGTTTATATTGCCTAATGAACTTGCGATTTGCATACAGTTTTTGTTCCAGTAAGCATGGGCTGTGAAATCATCATCTGTGAATATCGGAAGAGAAATAATTCTTCCGTATCCGTCGTATTCTCCATTATCAACGGCATGCTGCAAACCTGCCATTGTTCCGCCGAATTTGTTAGCAATTGTTTTTATGCCGTTTTCGCCACGTTTAGTAAGTTTTTTATCTTTAACAATCATGTTTTGGTCATTGTATACATAACCGACTTTTTGGCTGTCAATGATAACAAGTTTCATTGCACCACCGCGAGAAAGTCCTGATTTTGAAGGAACTACAATGTTGAAAATGTTTCTGTTTTGATTAACATCAGAGCGTTCGTCAATGATATCACCGGCATCAACTCTTGTTTTTGCAAAATTCGATTTTTTATCTACAACCAAGTAGTGATAAGCAAAAGCTTGATTATCATCAATACCAAATGTTTTTGCAAGGTCGATTTTATTTGAGCCGTATTTCATGTGGTAGCTGTCATGACCTTGTTTTGTATAGGCTTTACCTGTTGTAAAATAGTTGCCGTATTGGTCTTTGTCCAATTTATAAATTTCTAAATAACAATTTTCTTTTTCAGGGTCAAATGGGTAAGAAACTTCAAATTGTTTGAATCCGTATTCATCTTTACCAAACTGATATCCCTTGAATGATACAGGTTTTTGGTTGTTTAGCCTGTCATTTTTTAAATCAAAACTTACTTTCACACAAAACACTCCTTAGTGTCAATTATAACAATCATAAAGAAATTTTTTTGTTACCTTGGTAACCTATATTAAGAAAATTTTACAAAATGGCTAATATAATTAGTAAAAACGAATTTATTGGCTATAATTATACGTGTAGAAAATACAATTTATATAGCTGAACAAACATCATCAAGGAGAAAAAGATGCTAATGACAGAAATGAAATGTGATATCAAAGATATTAATCTTGCAGAACAAGGCAAACGCCAAATTGATTGGGCTTTCAAAGATATGCCTGTTTTGAAGACTATTAGAGAAAGATTTATAAAAGAGCAACCTTTTAAAGGTTTAAAATTGTCAGCATGTGTTCACGTAACAAAAGAAACTGCTGCTTTGTGTACGGTAATGCAAGCAGGTGGTGCTGATGCTGTATTAGTTGCATCAAACCCTTTGTCAACTCAAGATGATGTTGCTGCAGCTCTTGTTAAATATTACAATATTCCGGTTTTTGCTGTTGCAGGCGAAACTGTTGAACAATACAAACAACACATTCAAGAGGCAATCAACCACAATCCTGATATTATCATTGATGACGGTTGCGATATGGTTTCAACAATCCACGAACAAAGACCTGATTTAATCGGTAAAATCATTGGCTCAACAGAAGAAACAACTACAGGTATTATCAGACTTCAAGCAATGGAAGCTCAAGGTACTTTAGGTTTCCCTGCTGTTGGTGTTAATACAAGTTTGACTAAACACTTATATGATAACCGCTATGGCACAGGTCAAAGCTCATTTGACGGGGTTTTGCGTGCTGCTAATATTCTTATTGCAGGTAAAACAGTTGTTGTATCAGGTTATGGCTGGTGCGGTAAAGGGGTTGCACTAAGAGCAAAAGCTTTGGGTGCTAACGTTATCGTTTGTGAAGTTGACCCATTGAAAGCTTTAGAGGCTGCAATGGAAGGTTACAGAGTTATGCCGATTGCAAAAGCTGCTTTGGAAGGTGATTTGTTCTTGACTGTAACCGGTGATAAACACGTAATTGATGTGGAACACTTGTTATCAATGAAAGACGGCGCATTTGTAGGTAATGTTGGACACTTTGATTGGGAAGTTAATGTTGCAGGTTTAAAAGAACATGCCGTTGAAATTAAACCAATCAGACCATCTTTAGATGAATATGTTTTGGATAACGGAAAATCTGTTTATGTTATTGCAGAAGGCAGATTGGTGAACCTTGTAGCAGCAGAAGGACACCCTGCAAGTGTTATGGATATGAGTTTCGCTAACCAAGCTTTAGGTATTGAATTTTTGGTTAAAAACAAAGGCAAATTAGAAAAGAAATTATATACTCTTCCTTATGAAGTGGATGTAAAAATTGCTGAATTGAAACTTCAATCAATGGGTATTCAAATTGATACTTTGACAGCTGAACAAGAAACATACTTAAACAGTTGGAAAGTTGACTAATAAAAGTGTTTACTGATTATTAATCAGTATTTCAACTCCGAAAACCAAGGTCGTTAGATTTTTCTAACGACCTTGAGTTTTATATTTGTCACCCTGAACTCGTTTCAGGGTCTCACATTGTACAATTTCCAGCTATATTTGTTAGGTTCTTATGTAGGGTGGGCTAACCTTATCATTATCTAACATCGTTTTAAGATGTTCAGTTAGAGATTCTGAATAGGATAAAATCTAAGCCAAATAAATTGGCAAGATTTTTAATCCTTTCAGAATGACAATATTTTTTAAGTCATTGCGAAGGAGTGCTTTAGCACGACTGTGGTAATCCATTTTACTCAGCTTTTAGCCTTTTATTGTGCACAATTGAAGAAATCAACGCAGCTACGATAAATACCAAGCCAACAAGCCCTGTAACAACTTCAGGAACTTCTTTCACTGTTGATACAAGCATCAAAACTGCAAGTGCTCCGATTGCCCAGTGTGCACCGTGTTCAAGGTATAAAAATTGAGCTAGAGTTTTCTTTTCAACAAGCAAAATTGTAAGAGACCTTACAAACATTGCACCGATAGCTAAACCTATTGTAATAATTAAGACATCATTACTCAATGCAAATGCACCCAAAACCCCATCAAGTGAGAATGATGCATCAATTAGTTCTAAATATATGAAACTGATTAATCCTGCGCATTTTACACCTTCGACAGCACAATGTGCGTTGCGCATTTCTTCATGTTTTTCAAGAAAATGTGCAATGCCATCAATTGCCAAGAACGTAATTATACCTGCTAGTCCGGAAATTATTACAGAAACTTTTTCCTCTTGTGGGATAAAATTTTGTACTCCGATTAAAGTTAATAGTGAAATAATTATTTCAATTCCGCTAATGTGGTCAAGATGTGATAGCGGAGCTTCTATAGGTTTTATCCAATGTACTGTTTTTTCGTGGTTGAAAAAGTAGTTAAGAAATAACATAATAAGAAACATTCCACCAAACGTTACAATTGGCGCGTGTGTTGCGTGCAAATAACTTGCATATTTATCAGCATCTGTCAGTGCAATTTTTGTAACAGTAATCATATCTAATTTTGAAAAAATTGATACGACAAGTACAGGGAACAAAAATCTCATGCCAAATACAGCAATTGCAATACCCCAAGTCAAAAACCTGTGGCGCCAAACATGTGACATTTTTTCAAGTTTCATAGCATTAACAACTGCGTTATCAAAAGATAAACTTGTTTCTAATACAGCAAGAACCAGTACAATAAATACACATGCCAGCCCTGAACCGGAATGAACATGTTCACCCCACAAGTATGCGCCGATAACACCGACAAATGTTATAATATACGAACCTAAAAAATACTCTAACATAATTAAAATCTCTTTCTTTTTGTCTAACCTTATTTATTTTATATAAAATTGAGGAGAGAGTTATCATATAAATATAGTAAAAAAGAGGGCAAACCTTTGTGGTCTGACCTCTCAAATTTTTGTTTTTATTTCAAAAAACTATTTGCCGTTTACAACTGTTTTGAATTTTTTACCAGCTGAGAAAGCAGGAACTGTTTTAGCAGGAATTTTCAATTCTTTACCAGTTTGAGGGTTTCTACCTGTTCTAGCAGCTCTTTTGCGAGGTTCAAAAGTACCAAAACCAACTAGAGTAACTTTTTTACCTTTAGCAACTGTTTTTTGGATTGTATCTACTAATGAAGATAAAACTTCAGCTGCTTCTTTTTGTGTAACGTTAGCTTTTTTTGAAATTTCTTGTACTAATTCTTCTTTGTTCATAATAAAACTCCTTCTTCTTGTGTACTCTCTCATTATATTGAAAATTTCCGTTGTTGCAAGTCTTTTAACGAATTTTAACACTTTTTAACGTAAAAAACCTCTTTTTGAGGGATATTAACCTTATATTTTCTTCAAAATGCAGTATGCAACAGCGATTATGACTGATGCAATAAATGCACTAAGCATGTTTCCAAGTTGATATTGTGGAATTAAATAAGCGATACCATACAGCATGCCAAAGTTTATAACAAGGTTAAATAAGCCAAAAGTGAATAAATTTATCGGCAAGGCTAATAATTTGACTATAGGTTTAATAAATACGTTTACAATTGTAATTGCTGCAGCTACAAGCATTGCAAAGGCAAAACTTTCAACCTTAATATCAGGAAGATAGCATGTACCCATAATAACAAGTGCAAACAGTAACCATTTAATAATTATTTTCTTCATTTTATCGCCTTTTTTGATTAAAATCCTTTGATTCTAATTTTTCCGTTTTCGTCTTTTACAAATTGCATGTTGTTAGACCCCGGACGTGCGCTTTGGATATTGAATTGTGTTTTAGCACTTTGCGGAACGTCAACTTTTCCTTCTTGATAGTCAAGAAATTTTTCTTTGTTTTCTCTTTTTTCTTTGTATTGGTCAGGACTATTTGTAAAATCAAGGGTTTCTTCTTTTTCAAATTGATGTTGCATTAGTGTTGAAAAGTTTCTGTTACCTTCATTTGGTGCGCTCAAATATCCGTAACCTGCTGCAAAAGCAGATGGAGTAGCTACAAAACTCAAAATCATTGTAGTTAATAATACTTTTTTCATACCTCTAAACTCCTTATTCTCTATGATTTTATATTAGCATGTAAATCCGTAAAAAATCAATTATTTGATACTTTTAGCTAATAATTTTTCACAATTGATAGGTATTTTAGTCAATGTGATTTAAGGAAAATAAATTTATTATTATAGTGTAAATCCTCAACTCTTCTGATTGCTCAGCTTGCCTCTCTTATATAAGAGGGGCTTTTCTTTTCTTAACATTATGCCATTTGTTAAATCTTATTGTATAATCACAGTATATAATTAGTTTGAGAAAGGTCAAAGATGAGAGAATTAGTTGTTGAAAATCAGGAAGTTTTATTAATTCCGCAAAATTTTAAGTTTGCAAACCGAGGTAAGGTTTCTTCTGTTAGAGCAGGTGATTTTACCTTAGAACTTGACTATGAACCTGACGGAATTTTAGAAAATACTTATTGTGAGTTTTATACACAAACAAGTCATGGTAAACTCTACTTTGATTCTTATGCCAAGAAAATTGACGGCAAAACCTTGATTATCGCAAGTCCTGCAAAACACAAGTTCTTGCAAAGACGTCAATATTCACGTATCAAGTATATTCACGATTTGAGATTGTCTTGCGGTGGGCAAACTTTTGATATTTCAACACTTGATGTATCAGCAGGCGGTATGAAATTTAAAACTAATAACAACTTGAATATTGAGGCTACTTATGATGTTGGTTTGCCATTGGCAGATGATGCGATATTGAATTGCAAATTCCAACCGATAAGAATTGAAAAAAATACCGAAAATGGCGGATACGTTGTCTCAGGTCAATTTGTGTATGACTCAAACCAAGATAAAATGGTTCTTACTCAATTCTGTGCAAAGCGTAGTGTAGAGATTAAAAACAAATAGGATAAAAATGAGTTTAGTCAGATTATTAAGTGAAAAGCCTGAAAAGACTTTATTTACAACCCCATCTCACGGTCAAAAATTCTTTATTTATGAACCGTTAAAAGAAATGTACAAGCTTGATATCTCTGAAACTGAGTGTCAAGACCCTCAAGAGGCGTTAAAAGTTGCTCAGTTACGTGCAAGAGCTATCTATCATACATATTCAACAACTTTTTTGACTAATGGTTCAACCAGTGGTATTATAGCTGCGGTTTTGTCATGTACCCAAGTTGGGGACAAGGTTTTAATTGCCTCAAATTCTCACCCATGCCACTTTAATGCAGTGAGACTGGCTGGAGCTAGGGCACTCACTTATGATTTAGAAATTGACAAAGACTGGGGTGTGCCGTTAGAAGTTAAACCGGAAGTTATTGATTTTTATTTGAGCAGATACAATATCAGAACGGTAATCATCACATCACCGTCTTATGAAGGAATTATTTCTGATATTGAAGAAATAAAAGCCGTATGTGAAAAACATGGTGCATTTTTGATTGTAGATGAGGCACATGGCGCGTTGTATCCATTTTCGGATTTGTTACCGATTTCTGCTGTTAATATTGCAGATTTTACAGTCCAATCGCTCCATAAGACAGCAGGCGGCTTAAATCCGACGGCATTGTTGCATTGTAATTGCGAAATTGATGTATCGCATGCGCTAAATATGTTTATGACAACATCTCCGTCTTATCCGTTATTGGCATCAATTGAGGCTAATATCCATTATCTTGATTCTCGCACAGGTCGAAAAGAAATAGACAATCTTGTTACAAGATTAGATAAAATGAGAGAAAAATGCAGAGGCTGTGAGTTCTTTGGAGATGACCCTACAAAGGTTCTAATCAGAGTTCCTGGGATTTCTGGATATGAACTTTCGGAAATGCTTTATGAAGATTTCGGTATTGAAGATGAAAAAACTAATGAAAAATCAACAATGCTTTTGTGCGGTATCGGAACAGATTCTAAAAAAATAGACCGATTACAGCATGTTTTATCTAAGTTATAAAAAATAAAAAGTTGGCTGATGTGCCAACTTTTTTATTATAAGTAATTTGCTAAAATATTTTTTACATAATTTTGAGTTTCTTTATATGGCGGGACTCCGTCATATTTATCAACTGCCCCCGGACCTGCATTGTAGGCAGCAAGTGCCAAAATAACATTGCCGTTATATTTATTCATCATTGATTTTAAGTATCTGACCCCGCCATCTACATTTTGTGCGGCATTATATGGGTCATTGACCCCAAGTGCTTTAGCCGTTGATGGCATCAATTGCATCAAACCCATTGCACCTGTTCTTGATGTAGCTTTTGGGTTAAATCCTGATTCTTGCTTAATTACGGCTTGTACAAGTTTTTCATCTACCCCATGACGTTGTGCAACTTTATTTATCATGCCGATTAGCTGTGCTTTGTTGGTCGGTTGAGATTTCTCTGGAGAATATTTTCTGCTTGCATCATTAACTTCCTGAATCGCACGTCTTAGGGTTGCATTAGTGATTCCATCAGTGCTTATATCATCGTTGTCATAAATATTTCCATCAACATTTAGTGATTTAGGATTTAACAGCAATGAACCGAAATTAGCCGCTGAAGTTGATGACAAAACTTTTTCAAATGATTGAACATTGTTTGCCCCAGGGGGATAAATCGCATCAAGTGAATTTGCCATGCTTTGTTGCGGATTCACTTGTTTATTTACACTGTTTACGTAGCTGTTAATTTGTGTAGCTCTTTGCATAGCTGCACTTTTACCACCTGAATTTAACAAACCCTGTATCATTTCAGAGAACATATTTTTATACTACCTCCCATTATATTATTATTCTACTTAAATCTTGAAAATAATGTATCCTCCACATGGTTTAATGATGGATGGAAAAAAGTCAAAAAGGAAATATATTTGTCATGCTGAACCTGTTTCAGCATCTCTAATAGAGCACATGTGGCAAAAGACTTCATTGACCAATTAGAGACCCTGAAATACCGAGTAGGAACAGAATATTACGTTTCGCTCTAGCTCAACTTATATTCTAGTCAATTCAGGGTGACATAGATATTTTGTTCAGTTAGAGATTCTGAATAGCAAGAAAATTATGTGTTCGTCAAACTCACACAAATTTTCTAAGCTTTCAGAATGACAATTCTCTTTAAGTGTCATGCAAAAATGCGTCGGCATAGCAATGCCGACCTACTTATTATACATGATTTTACTTTATATACATGCAATCGCCGTAACTGAAAAATCTGTATTTGTTTTCAATTGCCTCGTGGTATGCCTTGAAAATAAATTCTTTACCTGCCAATGCGCTAACTAACATCAATAATGTTGATTTTGGCAAGTGAAAGTTTGTAATAAGGTTATCTATTACCTTAAATTCGTAAGGTGGATAGATGAACAACTCAGAATGGTCATGGCAGGCTTTTATACAGCCATATTTTTGATATGCTGTTTCAAGTGTTCTGACTGTAGTTGTTCCAACGGCGATAATTTTTTTACCTTCTGCTTTTGCTTTATTTATGCTCTCTGCTGCAGATTGTGTTATTTCAAAAGTTTCAGAATGCATTTTGTGGTCTAGGATGTTTTCACATTTTACCGGTCTAAATGTCCCAAGTCCGACATTTAGGGTTACATAAACGATTTCAACTCCTTTGTTTTTCAGTTTTTCAAGAATTTCTTTCGTAAAATGCAATCCTGCGGTTGGAGCGGCAACTGAGCCTTCATCCTTCGCATAAACAGTTTGGTATCTGTTCATATCAAATTGTTTAATTTCTTCTGATTGAAGTTTTCGCTCAATATATGGAGGAAGTGGAATGTTGCCGACTTTATGCAAAATTTCAATCAAATCTCCTTCATAAATCATTTCAACAAGCCATTCGCCATCATCTTCGAGTCGTTCTATTGCTCTGACTGTCAAATCTTCGCTCACTTTTATCAATGTGTCGGGTTTAACTCTTTTTGAGGGTTTGATTAAGGCTGACCACAGAGTTTTATTTTCGCTGTTTTCTTTAGGATTAAGTAAGAATATTTCAATTTTTGCACCTGTATCTTTGTGCCCATAAAGTCTTGCCGGTAACACTTTTGTGTTATTCAGTACAAGAATTGAATTTTCATCAATATAGTCAACGATATCAAAAAAGTGTTTATGCTCAATTGTTTTTGTTGCTCTATCTAATACAAGCATTTTTGAGTTTTCGCGCTTGTCGGCAGGCATTTGAGCAATCAATTCTTCCGGTAATTCATAATCAAATTCTGAAATATTCATATTTTAATCCTTTATATATAAAACAACTCCAAATTTTACTTTGGAGCTGTTTTTAATCCTTTGTCTGTTATTTTTCGTTTACTTTTTTAGCATTTTTTAATTCATCATCATTAACAGCACCTTTTTTCAGTTTTTCTTCGTTTTCGATTTGTTTGTTAATTAAAACTGTTTGAAGAATTTGGATGATGTTACTTGTGATTAAGTATAACAAAACACCTGCAGGAATTGGGATAACAACAAATGTTGCGATAATCATCAACGGCATAAAGGTTCCCATTGATTTTTGCAAAGCTTGTTGAGTTGGGTCAGTTGTATCTGTTTTGTTTATTGCCATCATAATTTTTTGAGAAATAACCATTGTGATAGCAAACAATACGATTAACAATACCACATCCCAGTGAAGAGTTTTGTTTACCGGTACGGTTGGAACTGTTGCTTTTAAGTAATCTCCGTCTCTTGTAAATGTAATTGTCTCATTTTCTCTAATGTTGCTGTTAGTTACAGTAAAATCAGCTTTTTCAATTTTTGCAAGTTGGCTGAATTTCAATTTTGAAATACTGTTTAAACTTACTGCTAAATCAACGTCTTCTCCAGGAACCAAATCGCCTTGGATTTCTAAACCTTTAATATCAACTTTTGCATTTTTAATTGTTTCATTGTTAGGCAAATAAATTGTCGCAGTGTTACCCAGTACAAAGTTATCGCCTTTTGCAACTCCAAGTTTTCCATCATTAGAAATACCTGCTGTAGCTCTCATTGTTGTAGCTAAACTCTTGATGAACAAGAAATGCTGGTCGCCTGCAACATTAATAAATTGAGGGCTGATTAAAGCTGAGTACAACAAGATGAAAATAGGCATTTGAATTAATAATGGAAGACATCCGCCCATCGGATTGAACTTGTGTTCCTTGTAAAATTCCATCATTTTTTGTTGCATTACTTGTGGGTTACTTTGGTATCTGTCTTGAATAGCTTTCATTTTAGGTTGAAGAGATTGCATCATCTTCATTGAACGTTGTTGTTGAACGTTCAAATGCCACATAGCACCTCTCACAATGATTGTCAAAAGAATAATTGCTAAACCGTAATTCCCTACAAAATGAGCTAACAAGCTTAAAAATTTTATAGTTAATGAAATAAAATCCACTTTTTCTATCCCTCATCTAATTTAATAACAAGTCTGATAATCAGACAACTTTATGCTACCACGAACAAACTCAATTCGCAAATTAAGGTAAATATTTGTATCATAGTCAAAAATATTGTAACAATTTCTTTGTTATCAGTGTTTTATATAAATAGGGAAAAGGTATATAATGGATTCAGCATTTTCAAATTTTGAAACTTTTAATAAAGTTAAATCACCTCAAATACCACAAGTTTCAACGCCAACTGCTCAAAATAGCAGTGTAGGTAGGATTTCTGCTGATAAACCTGATGAATTTGTAAAATCAGAAAATCCTAATAAGTTGACAAAAGAACAAAAAACTCTATATTCAGCTATTGCTGCCGGAGTAGCCACTCTTGGTACTATTGGTATTTTGATTGCAAAAAATCATTATTCAAAAGCGATGCATCTTGCTGAAAATATAGAGTTCAATCCTGCAAAAACTGTTCAAGAGGCAATAGAATTTGGTAAAAAACATTTAGGCATAAAAAAATATAAAAATTTTGAAGAAAAGGATATTGAAGTAATTAATTTTCTAAATGAAGGTTTTGTCAATGCGTCAAACAAGTTAAAAGGCAAAATTCGTTTGCCTAAAACTGTTGAATATTCATCTGAAGCTTTAGGGGACCACGCTTTGGCAGGTGTTGTCGGATTGACTCGCCGCTTTATTTTAAATCGAAAGCATTTTGACAATATTGACGGATGTATTGAAAACCTTTTAAAAATGAATGAAAAATTAGGATTTTTATCTTGTCTTAAAGAAGGAGAAAATCTGAAATACAAATACAATAGTCATTTGGATGTAGAATCAATAAAACCGTTATTGTTACAAATTTCTAAGTATAAGTTTGGTAAAAATGTTACTCTTAAAGATAAAGTAAATTTGTATGAATCTCTTGGAGTTTTTCAGGATACAATAACTTCTTCTATAAATGCGCCATACCGTATAATAAAACAACTATTGGAAGTAGATGGTGTGAAAGCGATTTGTGAACAACATAATATTTTGACAGATTTAGACAAAATAAAAACTTTACCATTGAAAGAACAGCAGCAAATAATGTCAGATATTGCTAAAAATATCAATCAAAAAATAGTAATACCTTTCAATATAAAAGATAGGTCTGCTTTTAATACAATTTATCATGAGCTTGGACATTTGCAGGATATGAAACCGCGATGCAAAACGATTGATGATTATAATAAAGAATATAGTAAATATTCTAAAGAATTAAAAGCTTGGGTTGACAATAATGACTATATGCAAACCGCAAACAGGGTATCAGAGTATGCAAGTCATGGTCCCGGGGAATTTATTGCCGAAACTTTTTCAAAACTAATGGATGGCGCAAAACTTCCTGATGATGTTATTAAATTGTATAAAAAGCTCGAAGGTCCTGCCGTTTTAGGACTGTAGTCTATTTGAGTTATTACATCGTTCAAAGTTTAGTAAATTATAGTAATGGTTTATAGTTTTAAAATAATCAAACTATAAACTAGAATCTTTTTACATAATAATTGCATAATGACATTAAAAAAGACTTTCAGGAAATCTCTGAAAGTCTTTTTTCTAAATGGTCGGGATGACACGATTTGAACGTGCGACCCCCTCGTCCCAAGCGAGGTGCGCTACCAAGCTGCGCCACATCCCGAGGTCTTTGCTATTTAATTTTTAACCTTTCGGCTACGTTATTGATTTTAAGCCAAACAAATTTTAATGTCAAGAAGATTTTTTTATTTTAATTTTTACATTGTTAATATTTTAGCTTTTATTTATGGCTGTGATACAATATTCATATTATGGTCAGACTAATTAACAAAAACAATATCAATCAGGTTACAAATATTGCCTACAGTATTATGAAAGTGCAAGAACTATTTACCTATATTGTCGAAATAGGTAATCCGAATTTAGCACCATGTATTTATGCTATGTGGCATGAAAATCAGTTTTGCTCGCATGGTTTGCCTGATAGGAAAAATGTAAATATTTTTATCAGCAATTCTCTTGATGGTGAAATTATTGCAAGAGTTTGCGAAAAATGGGGCTTCCAAACATGTAGAGGGTCTTCTCAACGTAAGGGTGCGGTTTCCGGTACTTTAAAAATGCTATCTAAACTTAAAGATGGTGAAAATATTGCAATTATGGTTGATGGTCCGCGCGGACCTTTACATAAAGTTAAATCAGGTGCTGTAGTTTTGGCGAGAGAGGCAAATGTTCCGATTGTACCTGTGCATTGGTATTCTCCAAACTTTACTTTTGTGCGTTTCCCATCTTGGGACAAAATGACTTGTCCGATTGGTCCATGCTGGCTTATCAACTTGTATGGAGAACCGATTTATACGGAAGGAAAAACAGATGAACAGGTCGCAGAAGAAGTAAGAGCATCTCTATTGCATTTGGAAGAAATTGCACCAGAAAAATTTAAAGAGGCGGTGAAACAGGGATTATGGTTCAAAAGAAAAAAATAAATATTGCAATGTTACAAATGTCATCTGTTATAGGTGATGTTCAAGCAAATATTGATAAAGTTGAAAATTTGGTCAGTGAATATTTGCCACCAGAATCAGATGTTTTGGTGTTGCCTGAGGTTTGGACTGTTGGTTGGGCATGTGCTCATTTTAGAGAAACTGCTCAAAATGTTGAAGCAGGCTCTGTGCATGACTTTTTATCAAACTTAGCCAGAACTCATAATATTAATATAATTGGCGGAAGTTATATTACAGAAAAAGATGGTAAATATTACAACACTTGTCCTGTTTTCAATCGTCAGGGCGAACTTGTAGCAAGTTATTCAAAAATGCATTTGTATTCATATTACGGATGTGATGAAGACAAATATGTTGAGCATGGTGAAAAACCTGTTATGGTTACTCTTGATGGAGTAAAATTCGGTTTAACCATTTGTTATGATATCAGATTTCCTGAAATTTACCGCGCGTATGCAAAATTAGGTGCGGATGTCTTGGTTAATTGTGCGGCTTGGGGTTCTAAAAAGCCTATTCCGTGGGAGATGATGACAAAATCTCGTGCGATAGAAAACCAATGCTACATGGTTGCGCTTACTCAAACAGGTTATATCGAAAATGGTGAATATAATCTCGGAGAATCAAGAATTATTGATTACAAAGGAGAAGAAATAGCATCAATAAAAATTGGTGAAGAGATTGCAGATGCAACTATTGATATTGATTTAATGTACGAAGTTAGAGAAAAATCTCCGACTATTCAAGATATAAGAGATAATTATGAGGTTTGTATCTTATGAAAAAAATAATAAGCTTACTTTTAGCAATGGCGTTTACTGTATCTGCTGCGAGTGCTGAATCTTTACATAAGACATTATCATCACTTGGAGTAAATAAAAGTGCCGTGGCTATTTATATAAAGGATGTAAATTCAGGAAATGTAATATTTTCAATGAACGAAAAAGCTCCAATGCTACCTGCTTCAACCTTGAAAATTATTACATCTTCTGCTGCTGTTGATACTCTTGGCGCAGATTACAAATACAAAACTCAATTATATAAAAGTACAAATAACGATTTGTATTTGAAATTGTCAGGCGACCCACTTTTAGAGTCTTTGGATTTAGATAAACTTATTGAAAGTGCGAATTCTAAAAGTATTGTGCCAAAAACTTTTTACGTTGATGATTCTGTGTTTGATAAAACAGAATGGGGCGAAGGTTGGCAATGGGACGACAGTTTAAATCCTTTAATGCCAAAATTCAGTTCTTATAATATTAATAAAAATTTGTTAAAAGTTGAAGTTACGCCAACCTCTCAAGGTGCGTCTCCAAAACTTACGGTGAAACCTTTTTATCCGCTGACTTTTATGAATTTGGTGACTACAGATACAACAGTTCCGACAAGTGTTTCTATTGATTCAGATAGCACAATTGCGCCTAATATGTTGAATCTTTCAGGTACGGTTTCAAAATTAACTAATGTAATTGTTCCTGTGCCAAACACTAGAATGAATTTCATTTTACGCTTGGAAAATTCTATTAATTCAAAGAAAATGGAATATTTCGGAGCAATAAAAAATGCAAAATTACCTGATAAAAATGTTTATTTGGTTGATGAAATTGAGCATCCGATTGAAGATATGATTCCATTGATTTTGAAAAACAGCAACAATTTTGTTGCGGAAACCTTGTTCAAATCAGCCGGTGCAGTTTGGGCAAATGCTCAAGGTTCAATCAGAAATTCTCTAGGGATGCTAAGTGCTTATTTTGATAAAAACGGATTGAATTCTGATGATATCAAAATAGTTGATGGTAGTGGAGTTTCAAAAAACAACATCATGACTGCTGAATTTATGGGTGAATTTTTGGAATATAAATCAAAAACTGAAGATTTTGATACATTCAAGGAGCTTTTACCAACTGCAGGCGAAGGCACTTTGAAAAACAGAATGTTGTATTTCAAAGACAACTTGAGAGCTAAAACCGGAACACTTGCAGATACAAGTGCAATTGCAGGATATATTACATCTCGTAAAGGTAGATTATATGCTTTTGACATCATGATAAACGATGCAAAAACTTCACCTGCTGATAAAAAGAATATAGAAGAACAGATTTTGCGTAATTTATATGCAAATTACTAAATAAGGATAATTTATTATGTACGAACCGGAAGTAACGATTATAACTCCAACCTCGAATATTGTTGATAAAGGTCAAGCCGATGATTTAACGTTGCTTGTTAATCTTTTAGACAGGCAAACTTATGAATTTGTTGACCATTTGATTATTGATAACGCATCTCAAGACGGTACGGAAGTTTTGCTTAAAGAATATAAAAACAGTGGATTTTTGACATTTTATTCTGAGCCAGACAGAGGTAAATTTGACGCGATGAATAAAGGTTTACTTCGAGCAAAAGGTAAATATGTTGCATTTTTAAGTTGTGATGACTTTTATCATGATATTACAGGGATTGCGGATGTGGTTAATGTTATGGAAGAAGAAGATGCTGATTTTTGTTTCTTCCCTTCATATTGTTGTCATCCTGATGGGTATGTTTTTCAGTTTATTCCGGCAATGCTTAATACTTTTCAAGTTACACCATGTCCAAGACAAGCAATGTTTTTCAAAAAATCTGTTTTGAATGAATTAAGAGGTTTTGATGAAAAATTCAAGCTTTTGGCGGATTATGATTTGATGATTAGACTTGTTCTTGGCGGATACAAGGGAGTATTGTTTGAAGGAAATATTGTTACTTGTAAACTCGGAGAACAGGTTTCTAAAAACACGACTCAAGTTGAGGCGGAATGTAATCACATATTTTATAAAAATTATAAAAATATGTATCCGATGTCAAATGAAGTGCTTGACAGAATGGTTAAGTTCTCTGAGATTCCAAAGCCTTTGCTTGACAAATTGGCTACGAGATTTCCAACAGAAGACAGAGAATTGTTCTATGAAAAATATCAACAAATGTATGAACTCAGAATGGAAGCTGTTAAAAATTTGAGACAACAGGAAAGAAGAGGATAATAGTTGTATTGTAAACTATTTGCAAAAAATCTTTTCGGTCTTATAATTAATGTTAGATTAGTTTTATAATAAGAAAGTTAGGGAAATATGAAAGAACAAAAAATTGCCGTGCTCGGTTGCGGACTATGGGGAAGAAATATTGTTCGTAATTTTTACAACTTGAATGCTTTAGGTATGGTTTGCGATTTGGATGAAGAAAACCTTGCCAAAGTTAGAGAACAATATCCTAATGTAAAAACAACAAAAGATTTTCACGATATTTTAAACAATGATGAGATTACAGGGGTAGTTGTTGTAACTCCTTCTCATACTCACTTTAAGTTTGTAAAAGCAATGCTTGAAGTAGGCAAACATGTTTATGTAGAAAAACCTATTTCGACTGTAGCTCAAGAGGCTAGAGACCTGACAGATTTGGCTGACAAAAAAGGTTTAGTTTTGATGGTTGGTCACTTGTTACTTTACCATCCTGCCGTAAACAGATTGAAAATGTTGGTTGAAGAAGGCGCTCTTGGTGATATTGTATATGCTCAAAGTGACCGTTTAAATATCAACTATTTCAAAAACGACAGAAGTGTAATGTGGGACTTGGCACCTCATGATGTATCTATGATTAGTTATGTTTTGGGCAAAAATCCTGAAAGTGTAATTTCTGCTATCGGTTGTTCTTCTGATAGAAACGATATTATGGACATCACTCATATCGGTATCAAAATGGAAGGCGGAGCAATTGCTCATATCACAGATAGTTGGATTACTCCTAAAAAACATGTTCAATTACTTGTTCGCGGAACTAAGAAAACTGCGATTTTAGATGACACTGTACCTGAACATAAATTAACAATTTATGACAACTTCAAAGCAGGCAGCAGTGAAAATATTCAACTTGATTACTTAGAAATCGAACCGTTAAAACTTGAATGTCAACACTTTATCAGCTGTTGCGAAAACGGTAAAAAAGCTCGTTCAGACGGTGAAAACGGATTTATCGTAGTAAGTATTTTGGAAGAAGCAGAAAAAATTATGCTTGGTGATAGAGCAAAAAATCTTGATAAAGTTGATTTTGCACTATCAAGAACTAAGAAGTAGGAGAGATTTATAATTATGAATATTAAAGATAATGCAGCAAATATTGTTTCAATAAGCAGAATATTTGTAGCGTTTGTTGCAATAGGTTTGTTGTTCATTCCGTCAACTTGTGCTTATATTACTGCTGTTGTTTTGACAATAATTGCATTTATTATGGATGGTGTAGATGGATATGTTGCCAGAAAATTCAACCAATCCTCAGAATGGGGTTCAGTGTTGGATATTATGGGTGATAGAATTGTAGAAATTTCATATTGGATAGCGTTTGCAATTCTTGGATATTTGGCTGGTGCTAATATGGCACTAAATGCAATGTTCCCTATCGTGTGCGCTGCAAGAGCCTTCACAACAGATTCAATCAGAAGTGTTGCGTTGTCAAAAGGTATGACAGCTTTTGGTGAAAAGTCTATGCAGTCAACATCTTGGGGAAAATTTATTTGCGCATCAAGATTTATGAGAATCAGTTATGCTGTTGCAAAAGTTGTTGCATTTGTATTGTTGATTGTTGGTGCAACTCCTGGGTTAGATGAAAAAATTGCAAATCCGATTAATTTAGTCGCTGTGATTTGCGCGTGGATTGCAATTATTTTCTGCGTAATTCGCGCTATTCCTGTTGTTGCAGAAAGCGGAAAGTTGTTCAACGATGCCAAGTAAGTTAAATATAGTATTATATGAACCGGAAATTCCTCAAAATACAGGCAATATTGCAAGATTATGCGCATGTTGCGGAGCAAGTTTGTATTTAATTGGCAAGTTGGGTTTTTCACTGTCAAGTAAATATACCAAACGCGCAGGACTTGATTATTGGGACAGCGTAGATATTCATAAACTGGAGTCTATGGAAGAGTTGTACAATGAATTTCCTGATGGAACATTCTATTATTTAACAACAAAAGCAGATAAACTATATACAGATATTGAATTTAAAGACGGTGATTTTATCGTGTTTGGTCCGGAGACAAGAGGTTTGCCCGATAAATATGTCAAAGATTCTCATGCCAGAACTATTCCGATGAAGGAAGGGCAAAGGAGTCTTAATCTTTCAAATTCTGCAGCTATTGTTGCTTACGAGGCTATAAGACAAAATGGATTATAAACTTCCAAAACGTATAGAAAATTCAAATAAATCTACTTACGGTAGAGTTCTAAATATTGCAGGTTCTGATTATATGTCAGGAGCTGCATATTTATCCAGTGTTTCCGCTCTCAAAATAGGTTGCGGGTATTGCTTTTTATGTTCTACAGCGCGCGTTATTGATGCAGTTGGGGCACAAACTCAAAATATTGTCTTTTTACCTTATTCAAAACTTTTAGAAAATTTAATGACTGCTGATGTTGTTGAAATCGGTTGTGGATTATCTCAAGAGCCGATTGCCGTTGAAATTTTTGATAAGGTTATAGAAAATATCCCACAATCTACAAAGTTGCTGATTGATGCAGATGGTTTAAATATTTTATCCAAAAATCCTGATAAATTTTTAGCTAGGAATTTGGAATCTGTGATTTTGACCCCTCATCCTAAAGAGACTGCTAGGTTATTAGGTGTGTCTTTAGAAGATGTATTATCTGATGTTGAATCTTCTGCTGAAAAGATTTCTCAAAAATACAATTCTACAGTTGTGTTAAAAACTCACAATTCAGTCGTAGTTTCTCCAAATGGAAACATTTATGTAAATAATACCGGCAATAACTGTATGGCAAAGGCAGGCTCTGGGGATGTGTTGGCAGGCATGATTTCAGGGTTGTGGGCACAAGGTTTGGATGATTTTGATGCGGTTGTAACAGGTGTATATTTGCATGGCTTATGCGGTGATTTGGCAAAAGAAAAGCTTACCGAATATTCTGTTATGGCAGACGATTTGATAAGCTTTATTCCTAATGCGATTAGGAATGGATTATAATGTTTAAATAAGTTTTGAAAATTTAGCTGATTTATCTATATTAATTGCAGAAAACGGACTAAAATAGTCATATCTTTCAATAGCCTTTTTTATTTTTATTTGGGTTGTCAGCATACTGTTTGCCAAATAGCTGTGGAATTTGTCATAACCATCTTTGGGTATTGATAGGTTTATCGGATTAAGTTTGGTAAATTTGTTAATTGGTGTTATTTTCATAATATCTCCTTTTCTCTTTATTATAAGTTTATTAAACAACTTTATTCCCATAATAAAATAGCCCAACCGGATATTATTAATACCTAGTTGGACTATTTCATTTATTATAAAAAGATTCGATTAGTTTACTATTTGTTGCATAATTTCAAATGGTTTTTCTACAACTTTCATAGTGTTTCTTGTGATGATACCACGTTTTAGTTCAGTGAAACTTGCTCTTTTTGAGCTAAATTTTTTCTTCAAAAATTCGTAAGCAACTTTAGGGTCGCATTTTGTTCCGCAAGTGAACAAATCAACTGCAGCATAACCAAGTTCAGGCCAAGTGTGGATTGCCAAATGACTTTCGGAAATGATTACAACTCCTGAAACTCCATACGGACTGAACATGTGGAAACATTTTTGTACGATAGTTGCGCCACATTCAAGAGCTGAGTCTATCATGTATTTTTCAACTTTGTCGATACTGTTTAGCGTATTAGGGTCGCATTCAAAAAATTCTGCAAGGACATGTTGCCCTAAATGTATTTCGTCTAGTTCAGAATTTTCCTGAAACATATCTAAAGGTGAATCTGTCAATTTATTTATCTCCTTATGTCATAAATGTATATTTTTTACACTACTACATAATATAATAAAAATATTTAATTACCAGTGATTACGCGGACTAGCTTAGTCTATGATTTTTAATAATGGTTATAAGTACACTTATGCGCCACTTTCCAGTTATATACCCTTGTTAAGTTTTATGAATTATGTATAAAAATTTTGTTCTTTGTATTAAAATTTGGAATATGAATAATAAGATTTTGGTTATAGATGACGATATTGCAATAAATGAGTTAATCAAGGTAAATTTAGAACTTGCTGGTTACAAAGCTATACAAGCTTATGACGGAGTTAAAGGATTTGCGCTTGTAAAGCAAGAAATGCCGTCTTTGGTTATATTAGATGTTATGATGCCTGATGTTGACGGTTTTACTGTTGCAAAAAGAATAAGGCAAAACGAAGAGACCAAAAATATTCCGATAATTATGCTAACCGCATTGTCTCAGTTGAATGACAAAGTGAAAGGTTTTAATATCGGTGTAGATGATTATTTAGTTAAGCCCTTTGAAGTAGAAGAGTTGATGGTGCGCGTGAGAGCATTGCTAAAAAGAACAAATCAAATTCCTGTTTCCGCATCAACCAGAGATTTGTTGACGCTTGGTGATATTACATTATTACCTGAACAGTATAGTGTAAAAATCGGAGATAAACAGGCTAAATTAACTCCGATAGAGTTTGATATTTTCAATTTGTTATTCCAAAATCATGGAAATATGGTATCTTCTGCAAAATTGTTGAAAGATATTTGGGGATATTCTCCTGATGATGATATTGAGACAATAAGAGTCCACATAAGGCATTTGAGAAGTAAAATTGATAAAATCTCCGATGGAAAAAAATATATCGAAACCATTTATGGTGGCGGTTATAAATTGAATGTTTAAATAATTCTGAACTCTCACCCTAACACTGGCACGCAGTCTCACTACACTCTCGGCTTGTTGGTTCGGCTAGTGTCCCTCGGAGAGGGGATTGTTAACTATTCATTG
>DHMN01000058.1:0-22062 GCA_002405805.1 Cyanobacteria bacterium UBA4641
GCACGGAGTGCATGAAAATAGAACAGCTTGAAAAACCTTGCCCCCCTTTTCCACAAGGGGCGAGGGAACATGAGTGTTAATCCTCATAAAATAACGCAAAGGATTTGCATTTGCGTTATTTTCCTATTACCATTCATTCTATGGAAAACTTTTTAAAACCTCAGCTGGAATACTTGTTGCTATTGCAACACTTTAGAGAATATTCCCACGGAATTTTTGACTGGTTATTTTACTATATAACTTATTTTGGCGACTTTATCGTTGCGTTTTTAATAATTGCGCTTGCATATTGGGTAATTGATAAAAAATGCGGGTTCTTAATGGTTTTGAACCTCTCATTTGGATTACTAATCAACCAATTTATCAAATGTAGCGCCTGCATCTATCGTCCTTGGATTTTAGATGACAGAATTAAACCTTTGGCATCTGCAATGAAAACCGCAGGCGGCTACTCTTTTCCAAGCGGTCACACTGCAATCGCAACAAGCACCCTTGGCTCAATTGCAATTACTCTATGGAAAAACAAAATCATAAGATATTCAATGTTTTTATTGATTTTACTGGTTGCATTTTCAAGAAATTATCTAGGAGTCCACACTCCGCAAGATGTTGTCATATCATTCATTTTAGGGATAATTTTATTATTTTTCGCACCTAAAATTCAAAAGTGGGTCGAAAATGGCAAAAACAGAGATTTAATTCTCTATTTTGGAGTAATTGCAATATGCGTAATTTTAACAATTTATACAGCTTTAAAGAGTTATCCTGTTAATTTTTTAAATGGAAAAATCCTTGTTGACCCACAAAGAATGAAAATCGATTCATATCCTAAAACAGCCTTAGCTATTGGTTTTTTCTCAGGTTGGTTGCTAGATAGAAGGGTAATTAAACATGATGAAAAATCTGGAACAATACTCACCAAAATCATCACTTTTTTAATCGGTGCAGCTCTGATATATGCAATGATGAGAGAATCAACTCCATTTATTAGCGCAAATATACCAATAGCACTGGATGTTTTTGCAAGATTTATTACTATAGGATTTTTCATAACAGGACTTTACCCTGCAATGATTAAACTTTATAAAAATTTCATAAAAAAGTGTAACAGATTAAAAGAAAAAATCTAAAATTGAATCAATCAAAGATTTTTGCTCATCTCTTACTTTGAACATTACATCACGCATTTGAGTTTGAGGATGCTGTTGATTATACTTTGCCTCTTCTTTTTCAAAAATTTTAATCAATTTGTCACACTTAAAATGTTTCAAATTAGATAGTGTTTGTTCTTTACTAGCCATTGGCGAAATTACACCATCAATACCCATAATTTTAAATTTTCTGGCAAAAGTACCAGTTATAGAGTAAGATTTACCATCTTTAGAAAAACTATCAAATGATGTTGTCAATTCTAAAACTGAGTGTTTCTTTTCAAGATAATTCTCAAAATTTTTAATTTCTTTATTCTTAGTGACAGCAGCAAGAATATCTTTATCCCAATATTCTTTGCTGATTATTCTCAAATGCTGAAAACTTGGTTCTGAGTTATTTTTTCTACTATTTTGAACATTATTAAATTTATTATAACCACTTACGCGTTGAATATTCATATTAAAATTGACCCCCAAAGTCATGAATTTACTTACTTTCCTTTAATTATAAAACCGCGCAAAATTATTTTTAACAGAAAGATTGTATTTTTTACAATTGTTAATAAAATAATACGCTCCACAAGAGCTAATTCTCCATATTGAAATAGAAAAAAGTTTTTGATAAAATCAGAACATAGGGATTACAGAAAATAAAGAGGTAAAAATGTCAGGACACTCAAAATGGGCAAATATTAAGAATAAAAAAGCCAAAACAGATTCACAAAAAGCCGTAGTATTTCAAAAATACTCAAGAGAATTAATCGTAGCAGCAAGACTTGGCGGAGCAGACCCTGCAGGTAATTTCCGTTTGAGAACAGCTATTGAAAAAGCAAAAGCTGCAGGTCTTCCTAACGATAATATTAAAAGAGCAATTGAAAAAGGTGCAGGTGCAGGCGCATCTGAAAACTATGAAGAATTGACTTATGAAGGATACGCAGCAGGCGGTGTTGCAGTTGTATTAGAAGCAATGACAGACAACCGCAACAGAACAGCAGGAGACGTTAGAAGTATCTTCACAAAATTCAACGGTAACCTTGGTGAAACAAACTGCGTTAGTTGGATGTTTGATAAAAAAGGCAGTATTGAATTTGATTCAGATGTTGATTTTGACAAACTTTTTGAGGCTGCAATTAACTTAGACGCTGAAGATGTTATTGAAGATGATGATTGCTACAGAGTTATCACATCTGTTGAAAACTTCCAATCAGTTGTTGAAGGTTTGGAAGCTGAAGGATTCAAAAGCACAAGTGCTGAATTAACAAGAATTCCTCAAAACAACATTGAAGTTACTGATTTAAAAACAGCTACATCAGTAATGCGACTAATCGAAAGATTGGAAGAACTTGATGATGTTCAAAATGTATATGCTAACTGCGAAATCCCTGATGAAATCGCAGAACAAGTAGAGGTTTAGATTTGCTTGAAAAAATAGAAAAACTTTCAAAAGTTCTTAACGAAAGCTACAGTGAAAAATCACTGCTGAGTTCGCTAGGGACTTTTTTTTCCGAAAACTTCGGAGTAAAAGAGTTTTCTATTGAAATAAACAATGCAAATCAAAACGCGCAAAACATAGAAACTTCAATGCTTAAATATCCGATTTTTAAGCATAAAAAAAGTATCGGATGCCTATATTTTTCAAATGAAAGCGAACATTTGAAAACATTTTTAAAATACACTGCGCCATTTATTTCATTAAAAGTGCAAAATATCATTCTCAACGAAAAAATGCAGAAAAATATAAGTTTTCACGACACAATGAAAAATATAGCAAAAATCATTGAAACCCAATACGAATTAAACTACGTAATTCCAATTGTCGGCGAAATGATAGACAAGTTTTTTGAAGATTACTTGTTATATATATTTTTAAGAGACGAGGTTTCAGGTACAATTTCACTTGCTTGGCCTGCTGCATGCAGAGACCCTAAGATTTTAAAAATTATCGAAAATTTCACCGAAAAGACTCTAACTGACGACCAAAAAACTATCGTTTTACCTCTGAAAAGTGAAGGGAAAGATGTCGGAATCTTAGCAGCAAAAAGTACAAATGAGCAAATAACAGAAAAAGATGCGGATTATTTAGCTCAATTGGCATCTCAAATTGCTACTACAATAAATAGAGCAAATGTTTATGCTGAAATCCTAAAACACGCAACACTAGATGCTTTGACAGGTTTTTATAACAGGAGACAACTTGAAGAACGTATAAAACAAGAAGTTTCAAATGCAAAACGTCAAAATGCGCCACTATGCGGCATTATGACAGACATCGACTTTTTCAAAAGTGTCAACGACACATACGGACACGCGGTTGGAGATTTGGTATTAAAAACAATTGCCAAAGTTATCCGCGGACAATTGAGGGAATACGATATCGCAGGCAGATATGGCGGAGAAGAGTTTTCAATACTTTTACCGTTTACAAAAATTGAAGAAGCAAAAATGGTTGCAGAACGCCTGAGAAAGACCATTGAAAGCAGAGTTATCGACATTTCAAAAGTAAATCCTGACAGTGAGAAAAAGGAAATTTCAGTTACTTTAAGTCTTGGAATTTATGAAATGAAATCAGATGATAATGACGAAGATTTATTAAAAAAAGCGGATAAAGCTTTATATGAGGCAAAAAATACTGGAAGAAATAAGGTTGTAGTTCATTATGATTGAAATAATTTGTAAAAATTTGGATGATACAAAAGCACTTGCTCAAAAATTTGCAAAACTGGTTGAAACTAACGGATGTTTTGTCAACTTGTATGGCGAAATCGGAGCTGGAAAAACCGCATTTGTAAAAGAAGTGGCAAAAGCTATCGGAATTGAAGAAAAAGTAACAAGCCCAACTTTTGTAATTCTTAACGAATACCATGGTGGGAAACTTCCAATGTATCATTTTGACCTATATAGACTTGAAAACGAGGGGGTCAAAACTATTACGGATGAACTTCGCGAATACTCAGAAGGCAGACAGTTGACATTTGTTGAATGGGCGGAGTTTTCTCAAAACGAATTTCCGTTTGACCACATAAAAATTAACGTAACCTACGAAGATAACGACTACAGAAAATATTCTTTTGAAGGTTTTGGAAAAATTTGTACAGAAATTGTAAAAGGACTAAAATAAGTGAAAATATTAGCATTTGATACATGTTTAGATAAAATGTATGTGACATTAGCACAAGATGATAAAATTTTGAAATCAAAAATCGTAACAAACCAAGATAACAAGTACCATTCAGCGTTTTTGATTTCAACAATCAGAGATATATTGCACGCAAATAATCTTGAGCCAAAAGATTTAGATGCAATCGGCACAAACGTAGGCCCTGGGAGTTTTACAGGTATAAGAGCATGCACAACAGTTGCAAGAATGATGGCACAACAACTTAATATCAAGGCTTGTGGTATTTCATCTTTAGAAATTCTTGAAAAAATCAATCCAACCTCAAAGCCGACAATGGTAGCACTTGATGCAAGAAAAAACAGTGCATACCTTCTTTATGATGGTAAAATCCACGGAGCAGTTCAACTTGAAGAAATTAAAAAGTTGTTGGCTGAAAAAGATTATTATTTAATCACTGATGATAAATTGCAAAAAGAGCTTGGCGGAATATCTTATCAACAAGGAGAATATCAACTGGGCGAAATTCTTGCAAACCTTGCGTTTGCAAAATTAAAAGCGCAAGAGTGCAAATGGCAAGAACTTAAACCTTTATATATTCAACCACCTCCAATGGGATAAAACTAGCAAAAAATATTTTTACGTGTTTTATTAGAGACATGGAAATTTCTAAAATATCAAACTACTACCTACCAAAAGCTTATGCAGCCAAAACGATAACAAATCCTAACCAACCACGCATAAGTCTTAAATCTATGCCACAACAAGATACATTTGTGAAATCTACAAATGTAAACTTTACAGGCAATGTTGCAAAAGTCGAAAAGAGATTTGAAGAAGTATTCAATCACAATTTCTTTTTAAAACTTTTACGCGAAGAAGTGCCTGATGCTTACACCGGACGAGGTTTAGTTTCAATAAAAGATATTATCTCTATTAAATATAACGGAGATATGTACAAACGCGGACCAGTTGCAATTGGGGTTTTGAAACAATATCGAAGTTGTATGTTCCCAATAGAAAAGAACATTTTGACGATTCTAGAAAATCAATCAAAGAAACACCCAAATCTAAAATTACAAGATTTGTTAAAACGCTTATATCCAAAGGCTGAAAAAACACTTATAAAACAACAATCAAGTATTTTAAATAAAATAAATTTGATGATTAGAGAACTGCCTCAAGAAGAATTTGAAGCCGCAAGAAAAGTTATCCAAGAATCTTTTGACAAAATTTTTGCACAAAATCCACCACCTGAAAAGAGATTTTCGCGAAAAACATTCATCAATAAACTTGGGAATGTTGAGATAAAAGACAAACGCAGAAAAGCAAAAATAATGGCTGAAGCTGATAAATTACCACAATCAGCAAATTCTGTTGAGGCATTTATTGTTAAGTATTCTCAACCATACAAAATTCGCTACGATTACAAAAATAAAGAGTACGTAAAAATAACAAGGGATTCAGAAGAAGTCGGACTTCGTTTGCTTGAACCTTCTGTCGGAACAGATGAACACATTCACCCACAATGTGCTTATCGTAAAGAAAAATTGGCAAGAGAAAACGGAGATAAAACAGCACAAGATTTAAGCTCATTTAGAGTAACAATTTTGACAAGTAAAAAGATTAACGAAATAAAAACGGATACTCCGCTTGATGATTTTATAGTGCAACAAAAAGCTAATGATATCGATATTCCTGAAAATATTCAAAAGCACATAAAACGACTAATCGAAATCGACAACAAATGGTTCAAGTGCGGTAAATATCAAGATGCAAGTCTGCTAGCTGATTACATCAAAGTTTTGAAAGACGAATTTGATTTAAGGTCAAACATTGTCAAGGTCGAGCTTGGAGATTTTGAAGAAAAAATTCCGCAAATAAAAGCAAAAGCCACACAACAAAAAGAAAAATTAGATGCAAGAAGAGCTAAACGTGCAGCCAGAGAAACTGCGGATTTTATCAACGGCGTACAAGATATTCAACTTGAAAACCGCAAGACTCAAAAGCACTCCGCAAGATTTAATCACTAATTTGAAAAACCTACTTGCAAAAATCGGAAAATAGTGTACAATAAAGTGATAAACAGATTGGTTTACCAAAACCAAAGTACACAACCGGGAGAAAAAAAATGTACGAAGACGAAAAATTAGTATGTGAAGATTGTGGCAAAGAATTTATCTTCACTGCAGGCGAACAAGAATTCTACGCTGAAAAGGGACTTGTAAACAAACCCAAAAGATGCCCTGAATGTAGAACAGCACGCAGAAAAAACAACAGAAAGAAAAGAAGAATGTATGATGCTGTATGCTCAAAATGCGGTGCTCAAACTCAGGTTCCTTTCAAACCGGTTCCCGGTAGAGAGGTATTCTGCAAAGAATGTTTCCAAAAACCTGAAGAATAATCAGTTATTCATATACAAAATTCACAAGGGAAGAGCCAACACTCTTCCCTTTTTTACTATCATATAGTAATACAATTATTCAAATATTCAATCGTAGAGACTTTTTCATCATAAAGATATTTGATAAAGTTCAAATACGAACACTCACGCGATGAGATTACAAGATTTATTTCAAAACCTTCCGTACAAAATGGCTCGTAATCATAGACAACATAACTGTTATACTTACTTTTCCACTCTTTTCGTTCTATACGGCTATAGTTTTCTTCAATAATATCTTCTAACCATGGTAACAAATTCTGGTCAATATTTTTCATTTCCAAACGATTGTATCTGTTGCAATCATTACAACTATTTCCAATAAACATAATATTCACTCCACTAAGTCTTTATACATGAATTTTACAAACCGAATGAAAGAAAATAATCCCCAGAATGTACAAAAAATTATTATCGGATTTACCAATCTTAAAAAGTTCATGTTTACATATCTTTACAAAGCCTTAGAAATTTAGCAATTAAATTTTAAGTATATACTTTATATATATAAGAGTACAAAAAAGAGGATTATCATGGGTTTTGCTGATAATATGAGAACGTTGAGTAACATCAATGCGACATTGGCATCGCTTGTTACATACGGTCAACAAAGACAGAGCGGAGTACCTGCACAAACAGCTACAATGAATTTGTTTGGCAATATGGCAAACGGCTACATCAGAAATGATATTGCCTATAATATGCAAAAAATGGGCAACCCTGTCGGAAATACCATAAACCTATACGCAGGTTACGGAAATCCAACGTCAAACTATATCGGCACAACAGCTTTATTTACAGCTAACATTAACCCTTGGATGATGTTCAATTGTTACAGTTATATGCCACCAATGCCAATGATGGGAGGCTTTTACTCCAACATGGGTATGGGATTTGGTATGATGCCAGGGATGTACAGCCACGGATTTTTATGCTAATTCGTTTGAATCTTTTACAGCCAAAGCAGAAATCACTGCAACATAAGTCCAGAACATAAATTGCAACTGCGGTCTGAAAAAGATTGTGTCGACTAATCCATGAAACATCACTGCCCAAATTGAAATAACTGACGCGCTTACCAATATAATTTTTTCATTGTCTGTTGAGTTTAAGATGAACTTAACTGCATCTTTTGACAATGTGAATAAAAATCCTAAAAATGCAATCAATGCAAAAATGCCGCTTTCGACTGCAGTTTCAAGATAAATATTATAAGCACTCAAAGCATCAAAACCTGTTTTCATATATAAGCCGTAAATTTCACGGAAATTCTTATTGCCGACCCCAATACCAAGCAGCCAGTTATCTTTGAACATTTGAACCGCTGAATGATAAACATTGAATCTGAAAGAATTTGACGAATCATTACGCATTGCAAAAATTGATAAAAATCTCAATCTTAGTGCGCTGACAAAGGTCATTGCCATAACAAATACCCCTACGACTCCGCCAATGAATGAAATATATAATTTTTTGTAAGTTTTCCAAAAGAATTTTGCAGAAAGCAAAAATACGCATCCGATAATAAGCATCAATGCCAAATACGCACCTCTGCATCCTGTTTGAAAAATTGTATAAATACTTACCAATGTACAAGCAACTGAACAAATCGCAAGTTTAAAAGATTTTTTATTAAGGAAATAAAATACAGAACCTAAAATTGCAGGGAATCCGCAAACCAAATAACCACCAAACAAGTTTGGATTAAGTGGTTTTAAAGTTCCGTAAACTCGAGACAAAACATCTTCAGGATTCAATCTTGAAGTATCTTGCCAAGTAGAAATTTCATCCAAATGTAAGAAACTTTGCATAAAGCCGATAACTGATTCAGCCATCGTACATAAAGCAATTGCGCCAAGCATCCATACAGCCTGATTTTTATGAGCTTTCAAATATTGTGCGGTTGAAAAATAAAATCCGACATACACAAAAGTTTTGAAAAAGCCTTTCAAACTCAATTCAAAAAGAGTTGAGCCAAACAAGCTGATTACAACAATCATAAAATATGCGACAAGCCAAATTTCAAAATGCCTGAAATCGATTCTTTCGTTAGGCTTAGTCAACATTTTGACAATTGTCAAAAACATAACAATTAGAGCAAAGAACCCTATTGAATCTGAGCTCATAAATGTTGAGCCGACAAATGTCAGCAAAATAAACGGCAGAATTACGCCGTCAATATTTTGCAAAAATAAACTGTTTTCGTATAAATAACTTAATTTGTCTTGAGAAAATTTAAAAATCTTATTGAACATCATCTGTAGTATTCATATCTTTATTCAAAGCTTCATCTTCAACTGCATCAATTACTTTGATATCTGATACAGAACCGGTAAATTTGTAATCAGGGCCTTCCAATGTAATAGGCAAACCTAATTTGATTTTGTTACCGCCAACAACAGCTCCGTCTTTTGTAATTTTAGCTTTGTCAGTCAAAGTAACAACTACATCGTACAAGTCAGGTTGAGAAGCGTCTTCAACAACGATTACAACTTTTTTAGAGTTTAAAGTAGGTATAACAATTTTTCTTCTGTCAGCCTTAACATCAACAATATCCAAATCTGAATAAGGAACATTTCTGATACTGATAAAAGTTTTTTCGCCCTTTTTAATTGGGATTTCGCTACCAGAGAAAGTTACCCCTCTCATATAAACTTTAAACACAATGTTTGAAGTAGCCTCAATTTGTTTATCGGCAGTTTGTCTAAAGCCTTTGTAAGTCACAAAACCTACCCCTAAAGCTATAACAACGCAAGCCAAAATAATAAAATCTACAATTCGGAATTTTTTAAAAAATTCTTTTAAATTATTCATAAAAAAGTCTCCTTCTTATATCTTTATACTCTGAACGGCATCCAAGAGTTCTTCTACAGTTGTTGTCGCACAACCGAATTGACGAACAACAAGACTCGCTGCAACATTACCAATCAATGCAGAATACACTGAATCTAACCCTGCTGCTAATGCCAAAGAATAAACTGCTGTAACGGTATCACCTGCACCTGTTACATCAAAAACTTCTGATTTATTAAATACAGGGATTTTTGTGTAATCGTTGTTTGGTTTTGCCACAAACATACCATCAGCACCGCAAGTGATTAAAACAGATTTTGCATTAGTATCTTTTAACAAAATTTCGCCTGCTTTTTTCAAATCATCTTCTGATTCGATTTTAAAACCAACGGATTTTTCTGTATCAGGCAAATTCGGAGTCATTGAAGTTACGTTTTTATAACTACCCAAATCTCTTTGAGCATCAACGACAACGACTTTCCCTAACTTATTTGCATAATCTGTTGTGAATTTAATAATTTTATCTGTCAAAGTTCCGATATGATAATTTGATAAAATAACCGCATCATAATCAGGTAGAACTTTTTCAATATTTTTAATAACTTTTTCTTCTGTTTCCGGAGATATAGGACCTTTTGATTGTCTGTCAACACGCACAATTTGTTGAGTGATAGACGTTGTAATCGCGCCTGAAATTCTTGTTTTTACAATTGTTTTACGTGATTTATCTTTAACAATTTTAGAGCAATCAATATTAGCTTTTTCAAATGTATCAAACAACAATTCTGAATAATAATCATCACCGGAAACACCGATAACACCGACTTTTCCATCATTTAAGGTTGCAACGTTATGTGCAGCGTTTGACGCACCGCCCAAAATCAATTTTGTCTTAGTGTGCTGCAAAATCAAAACAGGAGCCTCACGTGAAATACGTTCAGCATCACCGTAAATCATTTCATCTAAAGCCAAATCACCAACGACCAAAACTCTTGGTGTTACAAGCTTTTTAATACCAACAATAACTTTTTGTCTATCTATATTCATAAAAAACCAACTTCTTATTTTATTACATTGAAATTCTAGCACAAACAAAATCTTGGGTAAAATTAAGCCCATTGCACTCTGTTAAGTTTTGTAAATTTGAGAGGTCAAATTTAGCAATTTTTCAAATTGAGAATACTTTATATAAATATATAAAGCTCTCTCTTCTTATTTAAACGGATAGGCCTTGGTATTAACAAGGTCTTTTTTTTATGCTTAATTCACCAATCTAAGCTATGGCATTAACGTAGTTTTCGATTTCGTCTTCACTGTTCATTTCTGTAGTCGCAACAAGAATTTTATTATCATCAAGCTTTATTCCGCCTAAAATTTTGTGTTCCTTTAATTTCGCCAAGAATTTATCAGAGTTTTCAACTTCAATAACAAATTCGTTAAAGAAATTCACTGTTAAAACTTTTACTCCTTTAGCCTTCAATTTGTCAGCTAAAGTATGAGCGTTTTTCGCAGACAAATATCCTGCTTGCTTAAAGCCTTTTTCACCCATTACAGACAGGTACAAAGTTGAACAAAGTCCGACCAAAGCTTGATTTGAGCAAATATTACTTGTAGCTTTTTCTCTTTTAATATGTTGTTCTCTTGTTTGAATAGTCAAACAAAAAGCTTGTTTACCATCTTTGTCAACCGTTCTGCCGGCAAGTCTCCCTGGGAGTTGTCTCATAAATTTTTCACGACAAGCCATAAATCCTGCAGTAGGTCCGCCAAAATTCATAGGGATTCCAAGAGCCTGAATATCTCCGACAACAATATCTGCACCGTATTCTGACGGTGGTTTTAAAATTGATAAAGTTGATGGGTCTGTGCATACAACAAGCAAACAATCTACAGCGCTTGGAGTTAAGATTTCACCATAATAATTTGGAGTTTGAACCAATACACAAGCATAATCTTTTGTATCTGTCGGAATTTCGTCCACAAAATCAATATTTATAGATTGAGAATAAGTATATGTCTTGATTATCTTGATATACTCAGGATTTAGAGAGTTTAGTACACAAACCTTGTCTCTTTTAGAAATTCTGCAAGCCATAAGAATAGCTTCAGCACAAGCTGTACCTGCATCATAAACAGTAGCATTAGCAATATCCATGCCTGTTAAGCGACAAATCATTGTCTGAAATTCATACATAACCTGCAATGTGCCTTGCGAAATTTCAGGTTGATAAGGAGTATAAGCCGTATTAAACTCAAACCTGTTTGCAACTTGAGCAATACATGCCGGTACAAATTTGTTATAAATTCCACCGCCTAAAAATGTAGCATAGTCAGATTGGTTATCTTTTGCTAATCTTTTAACCTGCTTTTGAGTTTCCATTTCACTCAACCCTTCAGGAAGGTCAAGAGATGCCATCCTTACACTTTGTGGAATCTGTTTAAACAAATCTTCAACAGAATTTACGCCAATGCTCTCGCACATTTCTTGTTTTGTTTTTTCGTCGTGTACCAAAAAGTTTTTCATAATTATTCCAATTCTTCTTTATAATCTGCGTATGACATCAAATCTTTAAATTCATCTTCTGATGCGTTTGATTCAACTTTTACTAACCAACCGCCTTCATAGCAATCTTCGTTCAATTTTTCAGGAGCATCAACCAATTCACTATTGATTTCAACAATTTTTCCACTGATTGGCATATAAATTTCAGAAGCAGCTTTTACAGATTCGATATTTGCAAATGTATCTTCTTTTTTAAATTCATCACCAACTTCCGGCAATTCTAAAAACACGATATCACCAAGTTGTTCAATTGCATAATCAGTCAAACCGATTACATATTTGTCGCCTTCTTTTACAATATATTCATGTGATTTTGAACATAACATTTCTTCTTTAAAACCCATTTATATTCTCCTTTTCATAATTCGTTTTTATTTGTTCTACACTCTGTTTCTTTTTTCGATAAACGGACGTTTAACAATTTCTGCATCGTGCAGTTTTTCTCTTATCATAACTTGAACTTTTGCACCTGTGCAAATTTCTTTGTCATTTTTTACATAACCGAGCGCAATGTTTTTACCTGTACTTGGAGAAACACAACCGCTTGTAACATGTCCGACTTTTTCGCCTTTAAAATAAATATCATAACCGTGTCTTGCGATATTTCTATCTAACATAACAAGTCCGACCAAACGTTTTGAAACACCGTTTGCAACTTGGCTCATAATAATTTCTTTGCCGTTGTAATTAGCTTGTTTGTCTTTTGGTACAGACCAAGATAAACCTGCCTCAATCGGAGTTGTGTTTTCGTCCAAATCGTTACCGTATAAGTGTAAAGCTGCCTCAAGTCTCAAAGTATCACGAGCACCGAGTCCGATTGGCTTAATTCCGTATTCTTGTCCTTCTTCTAATATTTTATCCCATAAATATTCAGAATATTCATTTTCTACAAGAAGTTCAAATCCGTCTTCTCCTGTATACCCTGTTCTTGATGCCAGTAATCTGATACCTTCAATAATTGCAGGTTTTATTGTGAAAGATTTTTGGTTTTCTATGTTATAACCCATTTTTCGCATCAAATCTATTGCTCTTGGACCTTGAACGGCAAGCAATGAATAATTGTGTGATTGGTTATCGATTTTCACATTCATTCCGCGTTTATTACGCACAATCCAGTTTAAATCTTCATCAATACGAGAGGCATTACAAATTACCAAATAATATTCAATCCCTAATTTGTAAATAATAAGGTCATCAATAAGTCCGCCGTTTTTGTTTGGCAATTGGCAATATACAGCTTTTTCATAATCAAGTTTTTCAATATTTTGAGGAACAATTTTATTTAAAAATGCAGTTGCATCTTTTCCTGAAACAAAAACTTCACCCATGTGAGAAACATCAAACAAGCCGACTTTTTCCCTAACGGTTTTGTGTTCTTCAATGATTGATGAATATTGAACAGGCATGTGCCAACCTGCAAAATCAACCATTTTAGCTCCTAATGCTACGTGTTTATCATGTAAGTATGTTTCTTTAACCATATTATCCCCCTCAAAACTTATATTAATTGTGCCCATAATTTAGCAATTTGTCAATGCTTTATTTAGATACGTAACACTTAGGAACGAGTGCAAATTTTTGAATACTCACATCTTTGGCAATTTTGTAATTTGCAAGGAAAAACGGTATCTGAATTTATCTTGTCGCAAATTTCAAGCACTCTTTTGGTATATTCGGATTTTGCAGTGTCATTGAACGGAATGACATAGTTTTTCTTATCTTTTAAATTTATATAAACAAAAGCTAGTCCGTTGTATTTTTTCAAATGCGCATCCATTGAAAGCAAATACACCATTGTTTGATAATCAAATTCAGGAGTTTTAGGGATTGAACCTGTTTTATAATCTAATATATAAAAACTGTTTTCATCAAATACAACAGCATCCAATCTACCGCCAACCCAATAATCACCAACTTTGCAAGACAATTGATATTCTGAATTATAATAATCTTTTTGGACAAATTGATTACCTAAAAGCAAATTCCAAACTTCTTTTTCTTCTTGAGTTAAAGCGATTTCAATTCGCGAAATGTTCACCCCCTGCAAAAAATAATTCGCAAGTGCGTGGATTTTCTTACCTTTTTCAAAAGGGGTTGAAGATAGCGGAACATTTACATTTTCGACATACCGAAAATAGTATTTTTTAGGACATTGCTCATAAGTTTTTAACATATTTGGCGAAAAACTATTTGGCATAATTCACCCCCATCAAATCATTGAACACCATTTTATTTGCTGTTTGTTTTTGCTCTTTACCAAACCTTGTTTTTGATTTTTGGCTGACAGTCAAGTATAACTTATTTTTTGCCCTTGTTATTGCAACATATAACAATCGCAAATTTTCTGATAGAATTTCTTGTTTAAGTTCAAACTCCGATTTTGGCTTATAATTTTTAGACAGTTTTTTTACATTTTCCAAAAATTCAGAAGATTTCAAACTAATAGTACCAACAGACAGTGGAAGATTTTTTTCGGTCAATTCAGGGATAAATACCAAATTAAATTCATCCCCTTTTGACTTGTGCATTGTCATAATTTGAACTTTTCCTGCCAAGAATTTTTTATCATCCTCATCTTCTTCCGAGAAAAATTTAAATCCGCTAAGATTTGGCTTTTTGGCAAGTTCTGCAAGACGCGCTACAGCATACTCTAACGAGTTATTTTTGATACATATACGTTTTATCAAAGTTGAAATCAGATAAATATTAGATTTTTCAATCTCACTTTTAAAAAAATGCATACCGATTTTTATCGCAAGTTCATTCGGTGTCAGATAACATAATGATATCCAATAGTTCAAATCCCAATAGAATTGCTCCAGTTCGACATGTTCAAGATTATCAGAATTTACTTGGATAAACGGATTTTCATACTTTCTGATTTCATTACCTAATCCAAATTTGTAAAACCCAAGTTCGGTTAAGATAGAATAATTTTGCGCAACATTTTCATTATCAAAAGGCGCTAAAATCATTTTCATTACGGCAAAAATCGCCCTAAAAATGTCTTTTTGCTCTAAACATTGATTTCTTGTAATTACTTTTAAACCGCTGTTTTCAAGCAAATTTTGCCAAGCTGCGACCTGATAGTTATTTCGGAGTAAAATTCCGACAGTAAAATCAGGATTTTTTGACAACGTTTCTTTTATTACCCTTAGAACATAGTTTTTCTCTTCAACACCTGTATCAAAAACTTCACCAACCACAGCAGAACCGCTGCCGTAAGGTTGCGGATTTTTACCTTCGACAGGCTGCATATACATTTTGAAAAACGAATTTTCACTTTCTTTGTATTGAGAAGAAGTCTCAACAAGCTTATTTGCAAACTGCCAAACACCTTTTGTACAACGTTGAGAGCAGTTCATTGTGACATTGTTATTTTCTGTGATAAATTTTCTGAACCCCTCAACATCCGCGTTTGAAAAAGTCGACGTAATAGACTGATTAACATCACCACATCGTATTATATTTTTATGTTTACCTGCCAAAAGGGTTATCAAATCCTGCTGAACGCCTGATGAGTCCTGCGCCTCATCTTCTATAATATATTGGCAAATATCTTGATAATGCGCCAATATATCAGGATTTTCCTTCAGAATTTTAACCGAACCAGTCAACATATCATCATAGTCAATAAGGTTGTTTTCTTTTAATGTCTCTTGATACAATTTGAAAAACATCAAAAACTTTTTCAATTTAGCATCCGTAACATTTCCACCGACACAACTTCCGCCAAACTTAAACGCAGAAACACCTCGGTCAAATTCTTCTGCTGTTTTTTGTTCAATTCTCAATCTTGAAGAAATTTCGCGCAAAATTCTACCGCGCTGAGAATCATCACAAATTTCAAAATCTCCTGATAATCCCAATTTTTCATAATTGCCGTTTTCTTTTAAAATACGCAAGGCAAGTCCATGAATCGTACTGATATTAGGTAGTTTTGAAGAAATTTTGCGAACATTTTTAATTCGTTCCCTGAAATTTCGAGCAGCAGAATCCATATACGTTAAAACAAAGATATTTTCAGGATTTATACCGCGTTCTAAAAGTTTTATAATCAATGCAAGAAGAATTGTTGTTTTCCCTGCCCCTGGAACTGCCGAAATTCCCATTAAACCTGACTTGTATTCTAATACCGGCTTTTGGTCTTCTCTCGGAATAATTTTAAAAGTTTGAGTTTTGGTTTCCTCTTCACCTTCTGCATTTTCCTGATTTACCGCAATATAAGGCTCAATTGCCCCATAATTTTCAATACCGTTTGAATCAAAAAGACTTGAATAACAAAATACCTTGTCTTGCGCGCACAAAGCTAATTTGCGCAAAACTCGAGCATTTTTATCTTTTGATAAACTGATATTATCTTCAATTGTGTATTCATCCTTGTACCAATCTTTTTGGAACACCCAAGCGTTATAAAGCGGTCCGGTATCTGATTTTATCCACTCAGAATTTGAAATATCCAACCATATTTGATATTTCGTTTCAATATGGTTATCTATAATTTTTTGCGGAGTCGAAACCACCAAATCATTGCGTTCTATATCCAATACCGAATACGGATTTTCTGCAATGATAGAATTTTCGATTTGCAAAATTATATCAAGTTTCCTTGAATTAAAGTTTTTACCGAATATATTTTCAAAATCAGTGAGCTGTTTCAAAAAGAAATTAAACTTGTTCAACTCTTCATATTTTAAAGGCGCAAGCGTCAATAATTCATTATATATTTGGACAACTTGCTCTGAAATTTTTAATGGTGACTCTGACAAATTTTCAACAAGAGTTCTAAAAATATTATATCTTTCATTGTACTCAGAATCCGCAAATTCAAACTTTGGCAGCACTTTATCTTGGTGAAAAATTTCAAGAATTTCCGCACAATATTTTAATGGAATTTGCAAAAATTCAGATAAAATAACCCTGATATCAAATTCACTCAACGAATATTTTAATTCGGTATTGAGTTTTAATATTGTAATAGTTGCCTGAACAAGCCTGTTTTGTATCAATTTTTCACTACCTGAAAGATATTTCAGATTGATGTTGTTTTTCAAATTTTCTCTGAGCCCAAATTTCAACATCTCATCAATTACAGGAGAAATCACAGAAATTTCGCAAGGCTGAACTTTTTTAGCAAGCAGATTTTTTATTTTTCCAATCGCAGATTCCAACATGCCAGAACGCTTGGAAAAAGATTCATAAGTAAAATTATTCAAGACTTCTGTATCTTCATTTATTACATTGTCAAACAAAATTTGAGCCGAAGTTTTTTGCTTTTCAGGCGCTAAAACATTTATTTGCGGATTTTTGAAAATATATTTTAGTTTTTCAAAATTATTTTTATCTGCGCTCAAATAACCGCAACGACTTGAACCGAGCGGGTCAATTGCGATATCAAAATCAATAAGTTGTTTTGACAAATATTCAATAAAATCTAAACAAATTGGAGTACACTCATCCGCATCATCTACAATCAAATACTTGATATTTTTAAAATAATCCGTATTTTTATAGATAAAATTGAACATCAAACATTGGCGCAAATAGTCAAAATCACGGAGTTCTAGGGTCTTTTTCAAAAACTTTTTAATTGCCAAATTCGCCTCATCAGAAAAGCCTTCTTTTAAAATTTTAGCTCTTTCATCGACTTCACTTTGGGACAAATTGTTTTGAACAATTAGAGAATACCTTCTAAAAATCTGATGTAACAATGACATCCTTGAATTGTATCCTCTAAATTTGACCTGATTTAAGATTTCTTTCATTATAAATTGCGAAACCTCTAACCCTGCCAAATTCGGCAAAATCACTGGATTATCAAAGATATTTCTATCTTCCAAAAATGCCCAATTGTCTGACACCGTATTATATACAAGGGAGAAAAAAGAATGAACCTGCATTTTTTCCAGCGAATTTATCGTCAGTTTTTCAAGAGTTTTTTCAACAAAAGAGTTTTTCAATGTAGAATTTTGTACAAGCACAAGAATTTCAGAAGCTTTAATTCCGGTACTTAAAAGACTTGCATATTTTTCAATAAGCAAATCAGTTTTATTTGTTGAAATATCTCCCTCAATTAGCAACTTCAATACTCCTTATGCTGTATATTTTAGCATAAATCAGAAGAAAACTACATTTTTAAAATGATTGCCAAGTGTCACCAAATAAACTATTATTCTTATGTCGACGAAAAAGTGTAGCTTGAACAATCAATCATGGAGGAATTAAAAATGGCTAAAAGAGTAAGTTTAACATTAGAAGAACAAATCGGATTTTCTGCAGGAGAAATTTATAACTACTTACACCAAAACGGAACAACTTCTTTTGCAAAAATGAAAAAAGAATTAGATTTAAAAGGAAACTTTGCAGATTTAGGTCTTGGCTGGTTAGCTAGAGAAAACAAAGTTGAAATTGAACAAAAAGGACCTGCTGTAAAAGTTAGCCTTAAATAATAAAGACTTTGCACTGTACTAATATGCAAACGAAAGAGATATTACAAAATTGTAATATCTCTTTTTTAATTTAGGCAATTTTCAAAAGTAAATATACTTTATATAAATATAGGGGATATTTAATAAAGGAGAATTGACATGGGGCTAACAAGTGTCATCGCTAAAAATGTTGTCAAAACAGGCGAAAAATTGGCAATTGGTTTTGGCAAATCAAAAGTTAAACCAAACATTTTAGCAAATGGAGAATATTTAGGATTTAAGCAAGGTAAGAAATTAATCGACTTTACCAAACATAGTTTTGAATTTCAGGTAAAACCTGATATCTCAATTCCGTTTGCACCGAGTACAATCAACCAAACAAAACCGGCATTGAGAATTTATAAAAATGCCCTAACCGGTCAAATTGACCATGCTGGTCAAGCAGAACTCGGTAACGTTTCAGTCAGACTTGCTGAAAATTTTGAAAAAGTAGCAGGTGCTGCAAAAGAAGAAATCAGTTCGATTTTCAAAGGTTATGAATTGAACGTTCGCTCAAAAGGTGCAAACTCAATTTATTCAAAACTTGAAAAGAAAGTTCTTGAAAAAGGAAAAGTTATCAGGTCAGATGCAGCAGCCACTAAATTGATAGGTGATGCTATCGGCGGCAGAGTTCTTATGCCAAACTTAACAGCAAAAGATATCACTCAAACTTTAAAAACTTTGAAAATTCAAAATAAAAATCTTACAGCCGAAGAACAAAAAATCATGCAAAAATTCTTCTCCAAAGAAACTCTTACAGATGAAGAAATGAAAATTGCACAAAAGTATTCAAGAGCAGTAAAATTAGCACTTGCGGAAAAACAATCAGCGCCTGTAGTTAATCAACTTATGGTTTCTTCATTGCAATCTGCCCTAAATAGTGGCGCAACAACCATTGAAAAAATTGAAAAATCAGGTGTAAGTAAAGAAGTAATCGCACAGTTAAAAGCAGGTAAAAATATCACACCGCTAAAAATTACAGAATTGAATAACTACACAGGAGCTGACGGTATTCCATACTTCACAGACTCTCAAATTGCACAAATTAAAGAAATGCAAGCTGTCACAGGTAACTATTTTGATATCATCACAAGACCTGAAACAGCAAGATTTAAAGATGCACTAACTCCACTTGAAAGCAAAGCTATCAAAGCATCAGGTTATACAACCGCGCAATTTAATGCTGTGCTAAAAGACGGAAGTTTGGCAGAAATTCAAATCCGTGGCAAAGGTCCGTTTGGCGAAGTAGAACATATTGCCTACGATTCAAGACAAGGTAAAAACACATTAAGCCATGTTTATGATGAATACAAAGAGGCAGTTAAAGATTTGTCTCCGGAAGATTATGACGACTACAACAAATATTTAAGTGCATGTTATGATTATTATAGAGATATTGAACTTGGCATCAAATCTTCAAAACCAAAATTACCGACTAAATTCAACCAAATTTTGAGTGAAGAAAATATGATTAAACTTCACAAGATTGATGATGCCGAGCAAAGCGCGAAGAAATTGAATTTCCAACAACACTTAAAAGTTGTAGCATAAAAGACTTATAGACTAATCGGAGAAAACATGATAAAATACATTAACAATGCAAACCATAATGCCGTTATGGGCGTAATCAAAACTAAGGAAGTAAAGAAAGTGAACTTAGAAGAAGAAATTGTAAAAATGGTAAAAAAGCTCTCAGATGAGACTAAAAATTATGTTTCTGACAACCATCAATACAGAAATGTAAACGCTAGTGTCAGAAATACTTTTGATAACATTTGCGGAAAAGCTTTTGGGCTAACAGTTGAACAAACTCCTGACAAATTTAACAGACATTTTTTAACAATGAATTTACTGCATCCAACTATGGAATTGCAATCAACAAGAACGCTTGCAGCAGGGAACAAGGCTGAAATTTTAGAAAAAATAAATGACAAAGATTTTGTAAAATTGTTCAAAAATAACCTTGAACAAATGAGCGAAAAAATGCAAGAAAGATAATCTTATTAATTCATTAAAAAATAATTAAAAAACTCAAAAAATCTCCTATTTTATATTATCATTAGAATAGGAGATTTTGAATTATGAAATACAAAGATTACTATGAAACACTGGGTGTAAAAAGAGATGCAACAGAAGCTGAAATCAAATCAGCTTATAGAAAACTTGCAAGAAAATACCACCCTGACGTAAATAAAACAAAAGAAGCTGAAGCAAAATTTAAAGAAATAAACGAAGCCTACGAGGTTCTTGGCGATAAACAAAAACGTCAAAGATATGACAGCTTAGGCGCAAATTGGCAAGGCGGAGCAGATTATACTCCACCTCCTGGGTTTGAACACTTTAACTTTGGCGGTGGTCAAGGCGGAGCTTACCAACAATTTAATTTCAACGGTCAAGATATGGGCGGATTTTCTGACTTTTTCAGTTCACTATTTGGTGATATGATGGGCGGAGCTGCCACAGGCGGAGCACGCGGAGGATTTTCAGGTTTTGATTTTGGAGACCTTGGCGGTGCTGGTCAACAAACTTACACAAGAAGAAGTTATGGTGGTGGCGCACAACGCGGAACTCGTTCAAGAGCACAAGCTCCAAAATCTGCGGATTTAGATATCACAAAAACTTTGAACGTCACAGCAAAAGACCTATTTTCTGATTCACCGATTACCGTAAGATTTAACGACATGAGAAAATGTACTCAATGTCCCGGAGGTGGAGCATACTGTAGCGCTTGTGGCGGTACCGGTATCATTAACGAAAATAAATCTATCAAAGTCAGATTACCAAAAGAAATCAAAGAAGGTCAAAAAGTAAGACTTAAAGGCGAAGGAAAAACCGATGCCTACGGACAAACTGGTGATTTATACTTGATTATCACACCAAAAGACCCTGAATACGAAATCAAGGGTTCAGATTTAACAAAAGACGTTGAAATCACACCACCAGAGGCAGTCCTAGGTTGCCAAAAAGAAATTCAAACACTTCATGGCAATATCGGAATAAAAATTCCTCCAATGACCTCAACAGGTAAAATGCTCAGACTGAAAAATTTAGGTTTGCCTAAAAAATCAGGCGGATACGGAAACTTAAACGCAAGAGTAAAAATTGTATTACCTGCAAAATTGACACAAAAACAAATTGATTTATATAAACAACTTATTTAATGTAATACAGCGCTTATCATTTTTAAATGATGAGCGCTGTATAATTTAATAGTCATTCTGAGAGAGCGTTAGCGACCAATAATGGTGAAATTGGAAAATGTTTTCTAAAGAATTTTATATAAACCCTCACCCTAGCCCTCTCCCTTTACAAAGGGCGAGGGAGAAAATGTAATGACAGAATTATTAATAATCCCCGTGATGAGGATTACGACACTAGCTACCGTTTTTAATTTCAACGACAAATGATTTTATACTCGTTCGTAATGACAATTAATAATAGTGCAGATGAAGAAAAGGATAATAACTTGAAACCACTTATAGACTCAATCTATAAACTTTAATAATATTCCCCTCGCCCTTAAAATAAGGGAG
>DHMN01000058.1:22120-22457 GCA_002405805.1 Cyanobacteria bacterium UBA4641
GGAGAGGGTTAGGGTGAGGGTTGCAACTTCAAAAAAAAGAAAAGTTACCTTCGCACTTGCAGAGGTTCTAATAGCCCTCGGGATAATTGGAGTAGCAACCTTAGTAATCCCCAACATACATTTTCAAATATCCATGGGTTTTAGATTGGTATGTAACTTCGTAAAGAATTTATTCTTTAATTATTTTCTCTTAAATCAAATTTATAACCAAGAATTTCAAAAATTAATAACGCCTCATTGAATTTTAATCGATTGTTTTCAAGTTTTGCTCGGAGGTTAAATCTTGTATATTGAGTATTTGACAAATCGGACATTCTGCGAGCAAGTTCAGCTATTG
>DHMN01000024.1:0-555 GCA_002405805.1 Cyanobacteria bacterium UBA4641
GAGGAAAGTTTACTTGCAAATGTGTCATTGATTAGTACAGAGTAACGTGGTAATCCACAACAAGATTTGCAGTTCCATAAGTCGTTATTGCGACGTGTAAGAAATTATATGTTCAAAAAAGTCTATGTCATTCTGAACTTTACAAAACGAACCGTTGAGCTAGAGCGAAACGAGTGAGCTTGTATGTGGGTGTAGGCTGAGCTGATTCAGAATTTATCATTGCTGATTTTTCTGTCGGCATAGTAATGCCGACAATATTAATTTGTGTGGACACTTCGTTTCCCCCACACTACTTTTTACTGAACACATAGGTCAAGATGTCCGCCCCTTGTGGAAGGACCGAAATCTTTGATTTCGAGGTGGGGGAAAGACATACGTGTAGTGGATTACCACGTCACTCCGTTAAAACTAATGTTGTATTTGCAAGTAAACTTTCCTCGTAATGACATGAAGAAAAACATAACTGTCATTCCGAACTTGTTTCGGAATCTCAAATAGTTCAGTTTATTCTTTTGCAAAATTTGTAAAATTGGAGACCCTGAAACACCGAGTAGG
>DHMN01000024.1:625-14218 GCA_002405805.1 Cyanobacteria bacterium UBA4641
TCAACTCATATTCTAGTCAGTTCAGTGTGACAGTTTTCTTAGATGGGTAGGGTGAGGGGGTGTTCTATGTAAGGTGGGTTAACCAGCCCACCTGTAAAATAATTAATAAACGTCTTAGTGCTCAGTTGAGATTCAGAACAGGATAAAATCTACGCCAAACAAGTTTGCAATATTTTTAATCCTTTCAGAATGACATTTTCGGTCATATCTTGATAACAGGCTTTTTTCGTGGTAGGATGATTAACATATAATAAGAACAATGGGAGTGAGGAAATAAAATGAAGAGTTCGACAATAAGAAGGTCAACATTATCAAAAGAGTCAATGGAAGTTATTGAAACATTGGCAAAAGAGCAGGAAAATGAAGGGGCATTGGGCGAATATGTAAGACCTGATGAAGAAGTTACAAAGCAAGAATCTGATTTCGCAAGTAAAGCTCAAGAAATCGATTTGTTGTGGCAAAATTTCAAGGCTACACAATTTAATTCAAAATCACCTGCAGCTTATGTTTTGATTGGTTTTCTTGTTGGCGTTGTAGCAACATTAGTTATTACTTTTGGTGTTGGTTATGCCTCAAATAAAACTGTTTCATCAACATTACCAAAAGCATCATTGTTTGGTATTGAAAAAATATTTGCTCGTCATAATCAACCGCAAGCGGAAGAAACATTGGAAGAACAAGCTAATAATGCTCAAAATGTTGCTCATGATAATAAAGTCTCAGTTCCAACAGAAGAAGAAACTGCGACTGTTCAAAATAATACAACAGAATCAAACACAACAGAGACAAATACAAATGTTGATTCTTCAAAAATGAAAAAATATGTTGTAAAAAGTGGTGATACAGGTGAAAGTATTATGAAACATTTTTATGGCTCATATTCACCGGAAAAAGCTCAATTGATTATGAAAGCTAATAATTTGAAATCTTTGGATAGAATCAATGTTGACCAAGAATTGTTGATTCCTATTGAATAGTTAAAATTTGGAGAGAAAAAGTATGAAATTGTTTGGGAAATTTGTATTAACTGCTGCTGTTGTTTGTTCAGTGTGCTTAAATGCTTTTTCTATCGAAGTGGGGTGGCACAATGACCTCAGAACAAAGTTTTTGAACAATGAAACCGTGATAATGGAAGTTAATATCCGTTCAATGAATTCTAAAGATTTGGATGGAGATGGCTTTATCCAAGAAGATTTAGGGGAAGAGCGCGGAACTTTTTTAAACGCGATAGACCGACTTGACGAATTGAAAAATCTTGGTGTAAATACTTTGCATGTTTTGCCGATTACTCCTGTCGGTAAATTGAAAGCTCTAGGTACTGCAGGCAGTTTGTATTCAGCAGCAGGTTTTGACTCTTTAAACAATGATTTGAAAGACAAAACTTCAAAATTGACACTTGAAGAACAGGCTAAAAAGTTTATTGAAGAGGCTCACAAAAGGAATATTCGAGTAATTGTGGATGTTCCTGCTTGCGCGTCTTACGATTTGTATTTGCAAAGACCTGATTTATTTGTAGCTAACCAAAACGGCGAACCTGTAGTTCCTGCAGATTGGACAGACGTAAGACTTTTGTCTGTCGGAACGGAAGATAAAATTGACTCAAATGTCTTTGGATTATATAAAGATTTTGTCGATTATATGATGAATCTCGGCGTTGATGGTATCAGGGCAGATGTTGCACATTCAAAGACCGCGATATTTTGGGATAAATTGATTAAATATTCGCGCGAAAAAGACCCTGAATTTTTGTGGCTAGCCGAGTCTTCTGAGTCTTGGCATGAGGCAATCTCACCACAAGCTGTTTTTACTCCTTATAACAAGTTGTTAGAGGCTGGTTTTGATGGTTATTACGGCTCATTTTTCAATATAAAAGATTGGAAAAATTCAAAAGAATTAAATCGACAAATTTCTTCAACTTTGGCAGAAACAAAGAAATTTAAAGATAAAAAAAGCGTGATTGGCAGTTTTACAACGCATGATGAAGTTAGTCCGATTTTGCTAAAAGGACCAGCTCTTAGTGATATGATGATTTGGCTCAATGCAACTTTACCAATTAATTCGTATTTCGTTGATGGATTCCAAACCGGAGATGATTATTTATATAAAAACGGCAACAAGCTTGCCGAAAACTCTCAAACCGATGATGATATGTATTTTACTCACCGTGGTAAGATTGATATCTTTAACTTATCAAGAAAACCTGCCGGAAATAATCAAAATTTGAAAAATGATTTTATGCTAGGTAATAACGTGAAAAACAGCGTTTTGCCTGTCCTAAATTCAGCCTCATATACTCCGTTAAAGACTAATAATCAAAAAGTTTTTTCTTATATGTTTGAAAATAGTGTCAAAAAGGTAATCACAATCGGTAATTTGGATTTTGAAAACCCTCAAAAAGTTGTGGTAAAAGTTCCAAAATTCAATCCGAAAAAACAAAATCTTTTGCCTATAAAAATTTCAACAATGCCTGAAGTTAAAAACGGCAAACTTATTTTAAACTTGAATGCAGGGGAAACCGTTGTTGTGATTATTCATGAGCTATTGTAATTTATTTTGATATTTCGATTAGTTCATTTATTTTGCAGTCAAGGAAAAGACAAATTCTTTCAACAGTATCAAGCGTAATGTTTGTTCGCTTGCCACGAATAATTTCGGAGATTTTAGCTTGGCTGATTCCTGTAGCCTTGTGTAGTTCAACTCCTGTCTTATCTTTTTCCCATAATAGCTCTCTTAGCTTAATTTTAATCATACAGTGTACTCCAAATTTTTTACAAATTCTCTAATTGCTGATGCTTCGATTGTGCCGACAACAAAGTCAAAGTCAGGAATTGTTTCTGCCAGCTCGTCTTTTGTGTGAGCAAGCAGCCCAGGGATGATTATTCGACGAGTTTTTATTTGTTCGCGAATATTAAGTTTTTCAAGGGTTTTTGAAACAATGTTTGCCGTGAATTTTTCGGCAGACCACGCTGTTAAAACACTCATACCATCGGCAGGTATTACAACCAGATAGGATGGAATATTCAAGCTTTCGAGTTCATTTGCAACGGCAAAAAATGTCAGTGCAAAATTTGTTGTCAAAAATATAATCGAATTTTCATCAGGACTGTTGAATTTGTAGAGGTCTGATTCGACTTGCAGAGGTTTTTGAGGGTCGGTGTAGATGTTTTGGCGCAGGCGCACAATGGTTGAAAACAGGCTCTCGTCAAAATCTTCAAACACAATCATATTGGCGTATTTGCAGATATAATAACTTGCTTTGGCGCAAACTTTTACTAAATTTTGATTTTTTGGTAACCAAACACACATAGGTGATGAAAATTTTTCATCTTTTTCTAAAATAGCTTTTTGCCTTGTTGTGATTAAAGTTTCTTTTGTTTTTTGAAAATTTGAATCTACGATATTTGTGATTGGCAGTTTTTCAAATTCTTCTTGAGCAATTGTAGGGACTGTCGATTGGATGCTTTCACTGTTGTAGTTTTTTAGGATAATTAAATCAACTTTGAAGTTTTCATTGACTCCTTTGATTTCAAAATCGTTAATGCGTTTTATTTGGTCTAAATAATCATTATTTGCGCAATCTACCAAGACTGCAAACACTGTGCGGTTTATAAATGTTTTTTCATGTCGGTATAAGACATTTTCTCCACCGATTTTAAGTCCGCAAAATTCAACGGTTTCTTGCGCATGTTTTACGCTATGAGCGTATTTTTCTTTCAGCTCGTCTTTTATATAAGGACATTTTTCAATCTCGATATTTTTTTTCGCAAGTTTTAGTGCAAAAGTCATACAGGTCGGACAGCCACATTCTTTACAGTTTGAATGTTCTTCTTTTTTTGCAGCCGGCAAAAATTTGAAAATTTGAAGACCTGTCATTTCCATTTTAGATAAGCTCCTTGAGTATTTGAATGTTTGAAGGTACATTTACGACTATTATGTTCGCACCGGCTGCTATTGCGCCTGTGCACGCGCTCACCTCAATCATTTTTGCTCTTGAATCAAGGTCACCCCAGCTCGGTGGATAATCATCTGATTTGGCCTCTTTTGTGCGTAGTGATTCTGTTGAGGCATCAGAAAATAGTGGCAAATCCAAATACTTGTCACCTTTTTCTCCTTCAAGTCGAACTTTTTCCATTATGCTAAAACCGTACTCATAACCGTAACCAAGTCCACCAATATCAGTATTCATAATGATTTTATCAAGTGGTAAACCCATATCGACAGATAAAATATTCAATTCTTTGGCTAAATTTATATCAATCGGAGTTTTTAATACTGCATAATGCTCACCTTGTACGATATTTGGGATTATTTGTTTATACGTTTTGTCGTTGATATTGCCGATTATGCAGTTTTTTCTATCCAAAATTTTTGTTAATTCAGGCAGTAAAAGTTTGTCAATTTCATCATCCGCTGCCCCGCAAATCATAAGTGGCTTTTTTATTTGTGGCAATGATTTTTTTAACAACTCCACTGCAGATGGAATTTCTTCAACCGTTTTTATGTTAAATTTCAAAGCTAAAATGTCACAGCTTGAAGAATTTGCATAATTAATCAAATCCGAAGGTTTTTCGGATTTGAAATCTTTTTGAGCTATTTCAAAATTTTCCTTCGGATTGAATATGTTTATTTGTAAAGCAAAAAGCTTTGAATTTTTATTTATGCTAAGCTCGTTCACTTTTTACTGTTTCCATAATTTGTTCAAATTCTTTATCATCAATTGTTTCTTTGTCTAACAATTCTTTTGAAATTCTTTCAAGCATATCACGGTTTTCAGTTAGCAATTGTTTTGCAAGAGCGTATCTTTCTTCCACAATATTTTTGATTTCTTCATCGATTTCAAACGCAACTTGTTCAGAGTAGTCTCTTTGGTGTCCGAAATCTCTGCCCATAAATACGTTTTCTTGGTTTTTGCCGTAAGCCATAGGACCTAATTTTTCTGACATACCCCAAGCTGTAACCATTTTTCTTGCGATATCTGTTACATTGATTAAGTCTTGAGATGCGCCTGTACTTACGTTATCTTTACCGTAAACGATTTCTTCTGCAGCACGTCCGCCAAGAGATACTGCGATTTTTGCCAACAATTTTGCTTTACTTACGTGAACACTTTCATCTTTTGGTCTTGTCCAAGTTACACCAAGTGCCATACCTCTTGGGATAATTGAAACCTTGTGAAGTTCATTTGCATCAGGCAATAATTTGTCAATCAATGCGTGACCTACTTCGTGGTATGAAGTCAATTCTTTATCCGCATCAGTCAAGACTTTGCTACGTTTTTCAACACCTGCAATTACTCTATCAATTGAGCAGTCAATATCATTCATCGTAATTTTTTGTTCACCTTTTCTTGCTGCAAGTAATGCTGATTCATTCAACAAGTTTTGCAAATCTGCCCCTGTAAATCCCGGAGTTCTTTTTGCAAGAACTTTTAAATCCACATCTTTATCAAGTTTTTTGTTTTTAGCGTGAACTTCCAAAATTTGTTCTCTACCTTTTACATCAGGTGCGTTGATATAGATTTGTCTGTCAAATCTACCCGGTCTTAATAGCGCGTTATCCAAGATGTCAGGTCTGTTTGTAGCTGCAATTACAATGATATTTGTATTTACATCAAAACCGTCCATTTCAACAAGCAATTGGTTTAAGGTTTGTTCTCTTTCGTCATGACCACCGCCAAGACCTGCGCCTCTTTGACGACCAACAGCATCGATTTCATCAATAAAGATGATACAAGGTTGGTGTTTTTTAGCTTGTTCAAACAAGTCTCTAACACGGCTTGCACCTACACCGACAAACATTTCAACAAAGTCAGAACCTGAAATTGAGAAGAACGGAACGCTAGCCTCACCTGCAACCGCTTTTGCCATCAATGTTTTACCTGTTCCAGGAGGGCCTACAAGAAGAACGCCTTTAGGAATTTTTGCACCTAACTTCATATATTTTTCGCCGTTTTTCAAGAAGTCAACGATTTCTTCAAGTTCTTTTTTCTCTTCATCAATACCTGCAACATCGTTAAATGTTGTTTTTACTTTTGAATCCAAAAGCATTTTGGCTTTACTTTTGCCAAAAGACATTGCTTGAGAACCGCCTGCTTGGATTGCTTTTATCATCAAGCCAAGAGAAACTATTGCAAACAAAACGATTATGAATGTTCCGATATTACCTGCAAGTTGGTTAGTTTCAGGAGCTTTTTTTACTGTGATATCAGCATCTGATGAATTTAATTTTGCCATTAATTCTTCATCGTTAGATGGAATTTGCACTTTGAACTGAACAAGCGGAGCTTGTGCATTATCGTTGTCTGTATTCAAGAACGGAGACACAGTGTTTTTTGTTTGTTTTGATGTGTCTTTGACTTCTTGTGCTGGTTGTTCTTTTGGTACAGCGATGAGCATATCGTCGTATTTTTCAATTTTAGAAAACTCTTTGTTATTCAGTTTTTGTAGGAAATTCGTATATGAAATTTCAGAGGTTCTTGTTGATGGACCTGTCATAAATATTGTTGAGATGAATACCAAAACAACAATAGCTAATATCACATACATACCCATTGCTTGATTTTTTTGCATATAAATAACCTTTCAAATATATTAAAACCTTTTGAGATAATTATAACTTAAAAAGGGCAAAAAGGGAATAAGGTAGGGAAATATTTGAGGACAGGAAGGCTGGCTTTTTTATGTTATGTCCCCTCGCCCTTAATGGACGAGGGGACATGTGTCATTCCGAACTTGGTTCGGAATCCTTTCAATAATCAGGATTATGTATATATAATATTTGCCAAATTATTTAATTGGAAAAGACCCTGAAATAAATTCAGGGTGACATAGACTTGCTTGTTATATTTGAGATTCCGAAACAAGTTCGGAATGACAATGCTTAAATAGTATGGTTGATAAGCTTTCGGAATGACATAAGTGTTAAATAATTCAAACAAAGATTCTGAAAGGGGCTGTTATGCACCTTAATTATCAATCATCAATCAATTTAAAATTTTCAGGCAGGCGTTTGGTCACTTCTGAAATGAACTCTGGGAAAGTCATTCCTAGGGCTTCTGCCAGTTTCCAAAGAGTCGATATCTGCACATCGCGTTTCCCTTTTTCCAGTTGGGCAAGTGAGGTATTGGGGATGTCATATTCGTAGCTCAATAGCAAAATCCCTTTTTTAAGCCCAAGTCGTTTTTCTTTCACAATTTCGCCGATTGCCTTTAATAGCAATTGCTTTTTAGATTTCTTTAGTTCATTTTGTTCGCCCATGTTGACAATTTTAGTTCTATATATTATATTGGCTATAACTAATTAGATATAGCGAATGAGGAATGAACATGGTCAAAAATTCCAAAATGAAATTGGGTTTTACTCTAGCAGAATGTGCTACGCACATACCAACCAAAGTGAAATTGGGTTTTACCCTTGCTGAAGTTTTAATCACCCTTGGGATAATCGGTGTAGTGGCGGCGATGACTATTCCTAATTTGATTCAACACTACCAACAAGAAGCTACGGTGAATAAGTTAAAAAAGGCTATTTCTGTTTTGAATCAGGCGTACAAATTATCTTTTGATGATGTTGGAGAACCTGGAGCAGACCAATTACAAATCACCTCGACCGAATATTTTAATACCTATTGGGCACCCTATATTAAAGTCTCAAATTTTTGCTCTACTTACAAAGTCTGTGGTTATAACAAATTTACACCTTGGACAAATGCAAATGGAACTCCAAATGGTTGGTATATTGTAGAACCTCGTTTAAGGACTTCATTTATCACACCAGATGGCGTAGCCGTTGTATCTTTATTTTCAACTTGGGCAGATGATGACAATGGGAAAGGTGAAAAGAAGAAAAATGTTTTTGAGATAATTGTAGATATTAATGCAGGAGAAAAACCAAACAAACTTGGACGAGATGTTTTCTTTTTAACTCGTGTAACAGAAAATGGCGGAGGTATCAGACCTTACGGTTTTGAAAAATCTAATGATGAGATTGACAAAAACTGTTCAAAAACTGGAACAGGTGAATACTGTGCCGAAAAAATCCGTCGCGCAGGTTGGAGTATAGATAAAAGTTATCCGTGGAAATAGTTAAAGAATTTCTTTAATTGCCGCAATCATACCATTTGGAGATGCAATATTTTTGCCTGCAATATCAAAGGCTGTTCCATGTCCAGGAGAGGTTCTCACAATATCAAGACCAATAGTCATATTGACTGTGTTTTCGCCTGCGACGGTTTTTATCGGTATAAGCCCTTGGTCATGGTAATTTGCGATATAGCAATCGTATTTGTCTTTAGTGTTTGCAATATAATTTTTTGCCGCATCCACAAACAGAGTATCAGCAGGCAGTGGCATTGTTATATCAATACCTTCATTTTGCAATTCTTTAACAGCAGGAATCAAAATATCAATTTCTTCCATTCCTAAAATCCCATCTTCCCCTGAGTGTGGGTTAAATCCACAAAGTGCAAATTTAGGATTATTTATTCCAAATTGTTTTTGGAACGTTTTTACAAGGTTTTCAATCTTTGTGACAACGATATCTTTTGTCAAATTGATATCTTTTAGAGCGCAGTGTCTTGTTAATAGCAAAACTCTAAAACCGTTTGCCACAAAAAGCATTTCCGCAAGTTGATTGTCATGAGCCAAAAAGTGTTGTAATACTTCAGTTTGACCGTTGAAATTGTGACCTGCTAAATGTAGGGCATTTTTGGCAACCGGTGCTGTGACGATGGCTTTTGGCTTTAATTCGCAAGCTAATTTTAAAGATTGAAAACTGAATTTGCCTGCTGCTTTTGTTACCTGTCCTGCTTTTATGTCATTTTTCTCATACGGAATTTCAATAACTTCGTAGTTCTTATCAAGTTTTCCGTAGTAGTCTAAAATTTTTTTATTTGATATAATTGCAATTTTTTCTTCAGGCAAATCCAAAGCCTTGAGTGCTTTCATAGTAATTTCAGCCCCAATTCCGTTTGGGTCGCCTGTTGTGATTATAATTTTATTCATAACAAATTACTCTTCGTGTTTTTCAAAGTATTTTAAAATTTCGATAAGGGTATTAACTCCGCCAAGGTTTCCTGATTTTGTAACAATCCATTGGTCTGAGTTTGCGTTTTTACTTAGTGCAATTGCAGGCAAAACTTCATCAATCAGTTGTAGTTGGTTTGCGTTTATCGAATTACAGCATTTGTAAGAAGTTTCTCCGCCTAGCGTAATTAATACCGCTTTTTTTCTTGCCAAAACTTGAGAAGAAAGCTCTGCCAAAAAGTCAGTAATAACGTTAGCCAAGCCTGATTTTGTCAAATCTGCTTTGATTGTGTCTTCCGCAAATCCGTCAAAATTCTTCAACAATTTTGATGTGTGTACCAAAACTATGTTATTTCCTGTCAGGTTTGAGACGATTCGGTTTACCAAACTTTCTTCAACCCCTGATAATACGGTATTCATATCAAGTTCAATCGGCAAACAAATTTCTTCGTAATCTGCAATTTGTTCAAGTTTATCAATTTGACTTGCCGTAATTTGAGTTGCACTGCCTGAGACAATGAGTTTTGGCAGTTTTGGAAGTCGTACTGGCAAAACTGCGCTGTAGTCATTGTTTTCAGAGAACCATTCGTTACTCAAAACTTTTCCGGCAGCAGCTGTTCCGACAGGCAAAATTTTGTAATTAGATTTGCCCATAGCAAGAACAATTTGTTCTAAATCAATTGTAGAAACCGAGTCTGTAACGATTATTTTTTTACCTTGGCTTATAAGTTTGTTTATTTCTAACAAAATCGGACCTGCGCCATCCATTATTGTCTTTAACTCAATACAACCGACCAAATCTTTGAGATTTGCTCCAAGTTGGCTTTGCAATAAAGTTGGCAAATGAGATTCTGCAATCGGAGAATGTGGGTCACGAGCCATTTCTGTTCTTTCAATCGGCACACCGCGCAACAGGTGATAACCGCCTACAGTGATTCTTCCTTCTTGCGGAAATGCCGGCATGACAACAGCTGCATCCCAACCCAAAACTTCAAGCATAGACATAACTTCAACCGCAATATTTCCTCTTACGGTTGAGTCAATTTTTTTGTAGAAGAAATCAGGATTTAATTTTTCCACCAAAAATTCTGTAGCTTGTTTAACTTTTTCAAATGCATCTTGTGCTGAAATATTACGAGATTCTGTCGAAATCGCCCATGCCTGTTGCATATTCGAACAAGCAGGTTCAATTTCGGTATTTAGCAAAATATTTGTATCTGCACCGTTAAGTTTGAATTGTAAAGCGGTATCATTTGCGCCTGTGAGGTCATCTGCAATGATTCCGACAGTGTTAGAATTTAATATCATAATACAGCTTCTTCTGCATCTCTTTTAGAGCCTAAAAGTCTGATTGTGTTAGCTCTGATGTAGAAATTTTCTCTTTCGTTATTAGTTGTTTTATCTACCCATCTGCTGTTTGCAATAGCGCCGTCGATAGCAACAAGTCTGCCTTTTTTTACATATTCTGCAGCAAATTCAGCTTGTTTATCCCAAATTTCGATGTTGAACCAATCAGTAACTTCTGATTTAGTTTTTGAATCCCATCTGTTTACTGCAACTGAAAATCTGGCTTTTGTTTTACCTGAATCAAAAGCCTTGAAATCATCTGATGCATCTCTTCCGACTCTGCCTACTACTGTAACTGTATTCATTATTTTACCTCTTTCGATTATTTCAAATCTTGTATTGAGTTCATTATATTATAAACATGTAAAACGCTTATTTTCCTATCACGGATTGTTAAGAAATATAGAAAATTAAATTGATTAAAAAGTCTGCAACCAACATATATATTGTAGAAAGAATTGCTGCTTGGGTTGTTGATGTTCCGACTTCCTTTGCGCCACCCTTTGTTTCATAACCTTTTGTTGCGCAAACCAAAGCTATCAATGCTCCAAAGATACATGCTTTTAGCAAGCTGATATAAATATCTTTTGTAGCAATCCATGCCCAGGCTGAAGTTGCATATCTTGCAGGGTGAAGGTTAATAGTACCTAAAGATACGAACATTCCACCCAAAATTCCGATAAATTCTGCAATCAAAACTACCATCGGTACGGTAATTGCTGATGCCAAAATCCTAGGTGTGAAATAATAGCCAACAGGGCTTATTTTCAAAGTTTTTATCGCATCAACTTGTGATGTTACTTGCATATTGGCGATTTCTGCTGAAATTGCAGTACCTGCTCTAGCACCAATTGCCAAAGCTACAAACCCCGGAGCAATTTCTCGAATCATTACGACTGCAATCGTTCCGCCGATATAAGCCTCAGCACCTGTCAGTAAAAATTCTTTTGAAACTTGGATTGCGATAACTGCAGCCGAAATAAATGCAATAACCAAAGATATTGGCAGAGAATCGTAGCTTATTGCAGCGGCTTGAGTTATGACAGATTTGAATTTGACATTACCGCCAAATAAGTATCTTAAACATTCTATGAGATTTTGTACGCATAAACCTAAAAATTTAATCAAAATACCCTGCCTTTTTCCTAAAAGTATCATGAAAAAATAAATAAGTCTAATGTGGTGGTAAGAAATAACGTCTTGAAAGAATGTGTTTCTTATATAGTCATTCTTAAAGTTTAGAACATCAAATAGGTCATTGTCATTCCGAATTCATTTCGGAATCTCAAATTGAACATATTAGGCTTATGCAAAATTTGAAAAATTAGAGATGCGGTATACCCTCTCTGAAGGTGAGGGTGAGGGTTCATCTACTTTTTCCCACCTGATATCTTGCTTTTATCCACTGTTGCGATGAATTTTATGGCTTCATTCGATGGAATTGCAAAACCTATACCAATATTTGAAATATTATGGTCAGGGTTGTAAATTGATTGGCTAATTCCAATGACTTGTCCTGTCGAATTTAGCAAAGGTCCGCCTGAGCACCCCGGATTGATTGCTGCATCTGTTTGAAATCTGTTTTTCACATAGTCAATTCGTGAGATTATTCCTTGTGTCAGTGTGTTGGAAAAGCCAAACGGATTGCCAATAGATAGAACTTTTTGCCCAACTTTTACGTTCTCGGAATCTCCAAAAGATACCGTTTCTAATGGCGTTTTAGGGTTGATTTTTATCAGCGCAAGGTCTTTATTTTTACCCATTTGAGCGATAAATTGTGCTTTGTAGGTTTGACCATTTGATGTGGTAACTTCTATATTTTTGTAGTTTTCGACAACGTGAGAACCTGTCAAAATCAAGCCGTCTTGGGATACAATACAGCCTGTACCTGCCGAAACTCCATCTTTCATTTGAACATCTATTGCAACAATTGCAGGACTGATTTTTTCGTAAACGGTTATATTTACCTGTTCGTCAGGCTCAAAAGATGCGAATGAGCTTGAACAATTCGCCCCAATAAGCACAAATGCCAAAATTAACAGTAATCTTTTTTGCATATAAATTTCCTCTCTTAACCTGAATATTATTCTGTTTTTGTAAAAAATATATTCTCTTAGGCTTTGTTTTTGCGGTTAGTCTTGAAAATATTAAAATATTAATGTATAATTCAGAAGACGTTAAGTCTGAGAATATAATTAAGGAGAAAATTATGGCAAGAATTGATTCATTTAAACACGCTTTAGAAGAAAAACGTGCGGTAAAAGTTATCGCAGGTATTGATAACTTTGATATTGAAAACATCAAAAAAGTTGTATCTTCTGCTGAAACTGCTCACGCATCAGCTGTTGATATTTGCTCAAGAGAAGACATCGTTAAAGAAATTCGTTCAATGACAGAATTGCCTTTGTTCGTATCATCAATTGTTCCATCTGAATTGGTTAAAGCAGTTGACTTAGGTGCAGATGCTATTGAACTTGGTAACTTTGATGTTTTATACAAAAAAGGAACTTCATTTGATGCTAACGATGTTTTAGCATTGGTTGAAGAAACAAAAGCTTTGTTAGGCGACAGAGAGGTATTCTTCTCAGTAACTATCCCTGGTGAAATTTCTACAGCAGACCAAGTTGCACTTGCTGTAAAATTGGAATCTATGGGCGTTGACCTAATCCAAACAGAAGGTCACTATGTTTCAGATTTTAACTTGTCAGGCGCAAGGGCTTTGATGGATAGAGCTGAATTGACAATCTCTAACACAATTGAACTTGTTAGAAATGTTGAAATGCCAATTATGACTGCTACAGGTATTAACCCTACAACAGCTCCATTTGCATTCGCTGCGGGTGCTTCAGCTATCGGTTGTGGTTCTTGTATCAACAAATTGTCTTCTAACATTTCAATGATTGCTACAATTTCATCACTTGTTGAAATTGCTAACAAAAATGCAGTGAAAGTTAGAGCATTTGTATAAGTTTAAAAGTTTAAAATTGGAAAAGGGCAACTCAAAAGCTTTTGAGTTGCCACTTTTTATTTGTCATGCTGAACTTGTTTCAGCATCTCAAATAGGACATATGGGGCTATGTCCTATTTATTATCTATCTGACTTCCTAATCCATTAATCAGGAACATATTCAAAAATATCCTGAATTTTGCAATCCAATGCATAACAAAGTTTGTTTATTGTCTCAAGTTCTATTGTTTTTGTTTTGTTGTGGTAAATTCTAAAC
>DHMN01000024.1:14290-14454 GCA_002405805.1 Cyanobacteria bacterium UBA4641
CTGCAACGTGGCTCAAACCTGCAATTCTAGCTAGTTCTGCCATATTAATTCGCCTTACACCCATCATTATAGACAACTTGTTTTTAATCATAATGAGAGTTTAGCATTTTAGAAAAGTAGTTGATTAATATTAATCTTATGTATAATATTATTATATATGTATA
>DHMN01000019.1 GCA_002405805.1 Cyanobacteria bacterium UBA4641
TTAGAGATTCCGAAACAAGTTCGAAATGACTGTTCTTCATTATGTCATTCTGAAAGGATTAAAAATCAAGTTGCATTGCAACGTAGTTTTTATCCTATTCAGAATCTATCAATGTTTATTTTTGTCAGATTGGTTTTGCTGACAAATTTTACTAACTAAACACCCCTCACCCTAATCCTCTCCCTCGGAGAGGGTAAATTGTCACCCTGAACTTGATTCAGGGTCTCAAATAAAACAAGTTAAGCATAAGACTAAAATGTCAAATTAGAGATTCCGAAACCAGTTCGGAATGACGTGTAATTTATGTATCGTAGTGTAAATACTCACATCTATTATCACGCCTACCATCCTGCCTTCCTCTCCATCTGAACTTCTATAATTCACACATCGTTACAAAAACCTTGACGTGCGTGAGTTTTTATAATATATTCTTCATTGTCAGAAGTTAAAAGTTCAAATACGATTTCCATAGGCTTTAATTAGCTTTATTTTGGCGTATTTGCAAAAATATCAGGAAACCCAATACCTGAGATAATTATTACTAATTAGAAAAGACAATTAGAAGAAAGGTAAAATCAATGGAAAACAATGAAGAATTAAATGTAACTGAAACTGCATCAGAAGTTAAAGCTGAAGCTCCTGCAGTTGAAGCTGCTGAAGAAAAACCTTCAAGAGGCAGAAGAGGTCGTGGAAGAAAACAAAAAATTGAAACTACTGAAGAAAAACCTCAATCAGAATGGACTGAAAGAGTTGTTCAAATCAGCCGTGTAACAAAAGTTGTTAAAGGTGGTAAAAAATTAAGTTTCAGAGCTATCGTTATCGTTGGTAACCAAAAAGGTCAAGTTGGTATCGGTTGTGCTAAAGCTTCAGAAGTTATCATCGCTATCCAAAAAGCTATCGCTGATGGTAGAAAAAATGTTGTTACAGTTCCTATTTTCAAAACAACTATTCCTCACCCAATCACAGGAAAATCTGGTGCCGGTGCAGTAATGTTAAGACCAGCTTCAGAAGGTACAGGTATTATCGCAGGTGGTGCTGTTCGTTCAGTATTGGAACTTGCAGGTATTGAAAACATTCTTTCAAAATCTTTAGGTTCAAAATCACCTCTAAATGCAGCTAACGCTACAATTGAAGCTTTGAAATCATTAACTCCGTTTAGTGATGTTGCTAAAAAACGTGGCTTGACAATGGCTGAACTTTTAAACTAGTACGAGAACATTTAATTATAAGGAAATAAAACAATGACAGATAAAAAAGCAGAAATGATTAAAATTAAACTTGTTAAAAGTTTAATCGGTTCATCAGAAAAACAATGCAGAGTTGTAAGAGGTTTAGGTTTGACTAAAAAAGACCAAGTTGTAGAACACGCAGCATCTGCTACAATCATGGGTATGGTTAATAAAGTATCTCACTTGTTGGAGATTGTTAAATAATTACCCTTAGTTTACGATTTATTATAAATTACAAAGAAAGAGGAAAATGATATGTCAAATATAACATTAGAAGATTTAAAACCTGCTGAAGGTTCTACATCTAAAATCAAAAGAGTTGGACGTGGTCGTTCATCTGGTCGTGGTAAAACATCTTGCCGTGGTCACAATGGTGAAGGTCAAAGGTCTGGAAACTCTGCTAAAAGAGGTTTTGAAGGTGGTCAAATGCCTGCTTACAGAAGATTACCTAAATTGAAAGGTTTCCAAGTATACTCTAAAGTTAATTATGCTCAAATTAATGTTGGCAGACTTGATGATTTAGGTTTGAAAGAAATTTCACTAGAATCATTGAGAGAAGTTTTAACTATTCACCCATCTTGCGTTGGCTTGAGAGTTTTGGGTAATGGTGAAATTAAATCAGCAGTTACAGTTAAGGCAGCATACGTAACTCCTTCTGCAAAAGAAAAAATTGAAGCTGCCGGAGGAAAGGTTGAGTTAGTATAATGGCACAACAAGGTGTAAAAATGCCTACAACTGAAGATTTGATGTCTATGTGGAATGCATCAGGATTGAAAAAGAAAATTCTTTTCACTTTCTTGATGATTGCTGTATGGAGATTCGGAGTTCAGATGCCTTTGTTTGGTATTAACAACCAAGTGTTTTCAAATATTGCACAAGGTAATAATATCATCGGTTTCTTGGACTTGTTTTCAGGTGGTGCGTTGGGTAAGGTTTCAATCCTTGCTTTAGGTATCGGACCGTTCATCACATCTTCAATTATCGTTCAGCTTGTTTCTGTAGTTATTCCTTCTTTGGAAAAATTGCAAAAAGAAGAGGGCGAGGCAGGTAGAAGAAAGCTTTCACAGTATACAAGAATCTTTACTGTAGTGTTGGCTATCTTCCAATCGTTTATTTTTATGTTGTACTTGCATCATTTGCCGGGAGCAATTATTCCTTCAGTGAATCCGATTGCTTTCTATGCAAGTTCAATATGTGTATTGACTGCAGGCGCAGTTCTTGTAATGTGGATTTCTGAACTTATCACAGAAAACGGCATCGGCAACGGTGGTTCTTTGGTTATCTTCTGCGGTATTTTGTCAGGTATTCCGATTTATGCAACAAGAACAGCTCAGTTGGTTAAAGCAAGCTCACAAATGCAAATGGGATTAATGATGTTATTAACAATTTTCTTTCTTGCAATGATTTTGATTGTAATCATGCAAGAGGCTACAAGAAAAGTTATTATTGTTAATCCTAAAAGACAAATTGGTAACAAAGTATATGGTGGTATGAATTCATTCATTCCTTTCAAGTTGAATCCGGGCGGTGTAATGCCTATCATCTTCGCTATCGCGATTTTGTTGTTCCCATCAACAGTTTTAGCTTTGGTAGGACAAGCAAACTTCAAATCTTTAGCTGTTAAAAACTTTGTAATGTCTTTGAACCATTGGTTGAGCCCTGACGGTATTGTATATTACTTACTTTATGTAGGTTTAATCGTTGCGTTGACATTTTTCTATGCATCAATTATGCCAAATATGCAACCGAAAGACATTGCTGATAACTTGAAGAAATACGGTTCTTCAATCCCTGGTATCAAACCTGGTAGACCAACAGCAGAGGCTTTGGATAAAATTTTATCTAAAACTACATTTATTGGTGCTATCGGCTTAGGTATTATTGCATTGGTTCCATCATTTGCAAGTTATTTAACACACATTGAAACATTGCAAGGTATTGGTGCTACATCACTAATCATCATGGTTGGTGTTGCTTTGGATTTGATAAATCAAGTCAAAACACACTTGCTTGCAAGAAATTATGAATCTTTCTTGAAGGATATGTAATTTTTATCGACAATAAGAACGGACGCCGACTCATTCGAGTCGGCGTCCGTTTTGTTAGATGAATTTATTTATATGGATAATCTTTATTAAATTCCCAATTATCAAATTTTAGTAAAGTAGAACAGGTTACTGGTAATGTTTTACAAATTTCAAGACTTTTTGCTCTAGATAACCTTATATTTTCAAATCCATAAGTGCAGAAACTTACTTCTTCTCCACAATGAGCTTTTGCATAATTCTTATCGCAGGCTAGAAATGCAAATTTATCATAACCAAATTTGTTTGTTTTTTTGTCACCATTCAAATCTAAGTATAAATCCATGCAGTTACCTCGATATATTTTTAATGTAGAGCCATCGCTAAAAATAATATCTGCAGATTGATTATTTTCATTGTTGTTAGAATTTAAAATTGAGAATTTTAGATAAGGACCAAAATATGTTTCTACAAATTTATTTGGAGGTATTTTAAAATCCCAGTCACTTATTGCTCCAAATTCATCTTCCGCGGAGATAACAGCTTGGTTCATTGTAGAATAGAACTTTTTTAATTTTGTGGTGTAATTTTTTCTTTGAATGTTTGCTATCAAAGTTGGAACAGTCATAGCTGCGACAATTCCGATTATACCTAGTGTAATCAATACTTCAGCAAGTGTAAAAGCTTGCTTTAAGATTTTAATATTGTCCATTCTTCCCTCTCTAAAATGTGATGTATTACTTCATAGTATAAATTATTATAATTCAAGACAATAAAAATATGTCAAAATATGAAGTAATGTATCACAAAATATCTTCGGAGATAAAAAGATTACGCAAAGGTGCTAAATTATCTCAAGAAGAACTTGCCGAAAAACTTAATTGTTCGCGAGAATTTGTCAGTCGAGTAGAGAACAACCGCGAACGAGTAAGTTTAAAGATGATATTTATACTTTCAGAAGTTTTCGACGTCTCTCCTAAAGTGTTTTTTGATTAGATTATTATTGTCATTCCTGTTTCGGTATCTTAAATAAAACACAAAGGTCTATGTCACCCTGAACTGACTAGAATATGAGTTGAGCCAAAGGCGAAACGTAATATTCTGTTCCTACTCGGTGTTTCAGGGTCTTTTCCATAATTAATATTTAGCAAATATTATTATTGATAAATCATGATTATTGAGAAGATTCTGAAATAAATTCAGAATGACAGTTAAATTTATCAACAAAAAATAAAAGACCGAAACCTTCGGTCTTTAGAAATATGCTTTTATTATGTAAAAACTTGTTTTATTACTTTTTAACGTCATCCTTGATTACAATCAAATTGTTCATAATTTTCATTGCGCAAGTCGGAAGAACAACGTGCTCCAAACCATCAGCAATACCGATAATTTTGCCTGCACCCAAAACAACTTCTTCACCTTTGTACATGAATTTGTAATCTGTGTCTCTGTCTGAACGAATAGTAATTTTTTCTGCCATTTATTTTCACCCTTTCAATACCGGTTACAATAAGGTATTATACTCTATTTTTGTAGAAAAATCAAGTTCGTGTATTTATTTATAAGTTTACAACCTATTTAATTTATTATAATATTATGAAAGTTATTATATATTTTATGGAGATAAAATGGCTAAAGTTAGTGTTATTGTACCGGTTTATAATGTTGAAAAATATTTAAAAAGATGTTTGGATAGTTTAATCGGTCAAACTTTAAATGATATTGATATAATTTGCATAAATGATGGTTCAAAGGATTCTTCACTTCAAATATTGGAGGAATATGCACAAAAGGATTCAAGAATTGTAATATATAATCAAGAAAATTCGGGACTTTCTGTTGCTCGAAATACCGGATTAGAACATGCAAGTGGTGAATATATTGGTTTTGTAGATTCTGATGATTGGGTAGATTTAGATTTTTATGAAAAATTATATAATTCTGCCAAAAAGAATGATGCAGATATTGCTGTTGCAGATTTTATAAGGGAACACCCAAATAAAAAGCCCAAAAGGTTAAATATTAAAGAGGAAAAAATATATATTACACCGGAAGATAAATTTATGATATGCAAAGTTCACCGTGAAGGGTGCGTTTGGAATAAAATTTATCGTACCGAATTTATTCGTTCTATAGATTTGAAATTTGTCCCAAAAATGTATTACGAAGATAGAGATTTTACTGTAAGGTCTTTGTATTTTTCTAACAAATTAGTAACAACTCCAAATACTTATTATAGATATTTTGTTAATCCAAAATCAATTGTGAATAAAAAACGAAATGATGTTCAAGATAAACATTATATATTAGTAAGACAACAAGTATTACAATTTATAAAAGAGCATAATATAAAAGTACCGGATGGATTGTATAAAGCTGAAGTATATAGATATAAATTTTTTGGCAAAACATTATTTACAATAAAAGAAAGCATTAATAGTAAATATATTTTTCTATTTGGCAAAATTCAAATTTTTAAAATGAGGTTAAAAAATAATGGATAATATTTCAATATGTTTCTGTATTAATGATAAATATGCTCAATATCTAGGTGTTGTTTTAACATCAATACTTTTAAATAACCAAAAAACAGCATTTAAATTTTATGTTTTATCAAGTGATATTTCTGAAGAGAATAAAAATATACTTAATACATTAAAGAAAACTTATAAAAATTTTGAAATATTTTATATT
>DHMN01000020.1 GCA_002405805.1 Cyanobacteria bacterium UBA4641
TTTGTCTTTCGACGTCTTTAAGTGTAAAACAAACAATTTTAAAAATCAACCCCTTTGTTCAATATTTTTTGAATTAATTTAATATTTTTTAATAATTAATACAAAAACGTTGATTCTAGGACATTTTAGACGTCTTAGATTTAATAAAAAATACTGTTATTCGCAAAAAATTCCAAAATTTAGCATGTAATTTCAAAATTTTTTCATGATTTTTTATAAAATCGATAATTTATATTAGAAAAATTTTCAAATAAAAAACATTTAATTTAATATTTTGTTACATTTGAGGCATTTTTAAAAATTTTGCAATGATTACTTAGCCTAATATTGATTATGGAAAAGATTCTGAAATAAATTCAGAATGACATTGTATCCTTTGTTTGGTTAGAGATTCTGAATCAAGTTCAGAATGACATAGACCTAAGTGTTCAATTTGAGATTCCGAAACAGACAGTTAATTGTTTTGTTGCATAGTTTTGAATTGTCTCTCCGGATGGGAGAAACCGAAATTGTATTTGAGAGGAACTCAAAAAACTACAATTTCGAGTGAGGGTTTGGACAATGCAATTGTTGTTCTACTGTGTTGAAAACCCCTCACCCTGCCCTCTACCTTGGAGAGGGTACAAGTTGAATAGAATTAAATCTAAGCCAAACAAGTTGGCAAGATTTTCAATCCTTTCAGAATGACATAATCTAAGGGGCGCGTATTCTACGCGCCCCTTAAAACCTATTTACCTTAACTAAGATTAAGCAATCTCTCCGTTGTCATCACCCTCTACCGGAGGAGCTGAATTTACAACCTGAACCCCAAATCGAGTTCTAAATAAGTGCTTAACCGTGTCACTTTGGATTTCGTACATCATTTTGTTAAACAAATCGTAAGCCTCTTTTTTATATTCAATCAATGGGTCTTTTTGCCCATAAGCTCGAAGTCCGATACCATCTCTTAGCATATCAATATTATGTAAGTGGTCAATCCATTTATTATCAACAACTTTAAGTAAAACATCTTTTTCCAATTGTCTTACGATATTGTTTTCGGTGAACGGTTCTTGTAATTCATAATTTGCGCCATACTGCTGTACAACTTGGTTATAAAAATTGATAATTTCAATTTCGTGAGTTTTGTATGCCTCAACAACGTAATCTTTGATTTTGTTGAACATAGGTTCAAAACGCATATTTTGAATATCTGAAACCTCAAATGATGAAAGTTGCGGAACAGTTGAATGAAGTTCTTTTATCATGGTTTGCAAGTCTTCATAAACATATTCTTCAACCTTTTGTTCAGGCGAAATATAACTTCTCATCAATCTGTCAACTTCGCGTTCCATCATATAATAAATATCATCTTGCAAGCCTTTGCCATGTAGAACTCGACGTCTTTGTCTATAGAATTTTTCACGCTGAATATTCATTACATCATCGTATTCAAGAACAGATTTCCTCATATCAAAGTGGAAAGTTTCAACTTTCTTTTGAGCAGATTCAATACGTTTTGTAATAAGCGGATGGTCAATTGCCATATTTTCAGGAACATTCAACGCTGTCATTAATTGAGTAATTTTTTCACCGCCAAATATTCTCATCAAATTATCTTCAAGTGACAAGAAAAATCTTGTTGACCCGGGGTCACCCTGACGAGCAGCACGACCTCTCAACTGGTTATCAATACGGCGTGATTCGTGACGCTCGGTACCGATTACATGCAAACCGCCAACTGCAACAACTTTGTCATGCTCGTATTCTGTGATACCTCTAGCCCTTGTCAAAGCCTCCTCTTTCAATTTTTCGTAATCAGGATTGGTTTCATCAATACCTTGTTCTTCAAGTTCAGCCTTTGCCAAGTATTCAGCGTTACCACCAAGCAAAATATCTGTACCACGACCTGCCATGTTTGTTGCAATGGTAACTGCCCCCAAACGACCTGCCTGTGCAATAATATGCGCCTCTTTTTCGTGGTGTTTCGCGTTCAAAACGTTGTGTTTAATACCTCTTTGTCTCAACAATTCTGAAACATACTCTGATTTTTCAATACTGATTGTCCCAACCAAAACCGGTCTTCCGATTTTGTGTTGCGCAATGATATCATCAACAACCGCCAAAAATTTCTGAACCTCTGATTTATAAATAACATCAGGGTAATTAATTCTGATATCAGGTTTGTTTGTCGGAATTGTGGTAACTTCCAAGTTATAAATTTTACCAAATTCAGCCTCTTCAGTCATTGCAGTACCTGTCATACCAGAAAGTTTCGGGTACAATCTGAACAAGTTTTGGAAAGTAATGCTTGCCAAAGTTTGAGTTTCATCCTGAATTTCAACCCCTTCTTTAGCCTCAACAGCTTGGTGTAAACCATCTGACCAACGCCTGCCTTCCATCAAACGACCTGTAAACTCATCAACAATCATTACTTCGCCGTTTTTAACAACATAATCGGTATCTTTGACAAACAATTCTTTCGCTTTCAAAGCCTGTAACAAATGGTGAGCGTACTGTGTATGAATATCAAACAAGTCACTGATGCCGATAAGCTCTTGAGCGTGGTCGATACCTTCTTCTGTCAAAATTACATTCTTATTTTTTTCATCAACGGTATAATCAACTTCTTTAGTCATTTGCGGTGCAATTTTTGCCATAAGCTGATAAGTTTCGGCAGATTGAGCAAGTCTACCGCTGATAATTAACGGAGTTCTCGCCTCATCAATCAAAATACTGTCGACTTCATCAATAATAGCGTAGTTGAAAGGTCGTTGTACAAGCATTTCTTCACTGCCTGCCATATTATCTCTCAAATAGTCAAAACCAAATTCGTTGTTTGTACCATACGTGATATCACATTGATATGCGTGACGTTTCAATTCAAAATCTCTTGCACCTTCGCCATTTGAAAGTACAACACCAACAGTCAAGCCTAAAAATCTGTAGATTTTGCCCATCCACTCACTGTCACGTTTTGCCAAATAATCGTTTACGGTAACAACGTGAACACCTTTACCTGTTAAAGCGTTTAAGTATGCAGGCAAAGTTGCTACAAGAGTTTTACCTTCACCTGTTCTCATCTCTGCAATGTGACCGTTATGCAAGAAATATCCGCCAATCAACTGAACGTCGAAATGGCGCATATTTAAAACCCTTTTACCTGCCTCACGAACAGTCGCAAAAGCTTCCGGTAAGATTTTATCAAGGGCTTCTTTTTCAAGTTTCAAATCTTCTTTAAAATTCTTTGAAGTCGGACGTTTTGCCAAAATATCTTTAAATTCCTGAGTTTTAGCCTTCAACTCATCATCAGTAAGTTTTGCAAATTCAGGTTCTAATGCGTTGATATGCTCAACTACCCCCATCATTGCCTTAACTTTTTTTTCGTTAGGGTCTCCCAATAATTTTAGTAAATATTTTAACATTAATTAGTACCTCTCCAAGTCTATCATTGCTTAAAGTGTAACATAAACATAATATATTGGTGAAATCTTAATGAAAAATTAAGGATTTGGTTTGGGCAGAGGGCTGGAAAGCAAGATGGCAGAAGGTCAAACGAAATAAAGATATGACTAAGTCTATCTACTTTGTCTCTCCGTTTGGGAGAGATAAACAAAAAAGTCAATGTCACCCTGAACAGCAGGAGCAGAGTGCGGAACGAAGTGGAGGCATGTTTTATGCGACTGCGTAGTTTCAGGGGCTCTAAGAAAACATATAGGTCATTGTTTTAAAATAATTAACTGTCATTCCGAATTGCGGATTTT
>DHMN01000082.1 GCA_002405805.1 Cyanobacteria bacterium UBA4641
CAATGAATAGTTAACAATCCCCTAGGAGAGGGGTGTTTGATTTGAGATTCTGAACAGGAAAAAATCTACGTTGCTACGCAACTTGATTTTTAATCCTTTCAGAATGACAATATATTATAATAAGCGCGAGTGGCAAGGTTTCCTTGCCACTCGCGCAACTTTAACAATTTTCCAAATTCCTACTTACAACCAAGTGGAAGTGAAATATCTTTTGCCTGTTTAAATTCAATTACCGCTTGAGCTGCAGCCAATCTTGCCTGTGGAACTCTAAACGGTGAGCAAGATACATAATTCAAGCCGATTCTATGGCAGAATTTTACAGATGCAGGGTCTCCACCATGTTCGCCACAAATACCGCGTTTCAAATGTGGACGGACTCTCAAAGCTTTATCCAACGCGATTTTCATCAATTGTCCAACCCCTTCTTGGTCTAATGTTGAGAATGGGTTAGCAGGTAGAATTTTTTGCTCTACATAGTTTTGCAAGAATTTGCCTTCCGCATCGTCTCTTGAATATCCAAAGGTCATTTGAGTCAAATCATTTGTACCAAATGAGAAAAATTCTGCATATTCTGCGATTTCATCAGCCGTCAATGCTGCACGCGGAATCTCTATCATCGTACCAAACATATATTCAACCCTTACGCCTTTTTCATCCATTACTTCATTAGCGACGCGCTCTAAAACAGTTTTAACAGTTTTAAGTTCATTCACGTGTCCAACAAGCGGAATCATAACTTCAGGTTTTACATCCAATCCTTCTTTTTTCAAATCGCAAGCGGCGCTAAAAATTGCTCTAACTTGCATTTCATTGATTTCAGGATAAGTCAAACCTAAACGACAACCTCTCAAACCCATCATTGGGTTAGATTCAGACATTGCCTCAACGATATTTAGAAGATTTTCATCTTCTGCATAATCTTCACCTTTTGCCTTTTTGGTTGCAACTTTGGCAATCAACTCTTCTTTATCAGGCAAAAATTCATGTAGAGGTGGGTCAAGAAGTCTGATTGTCATTGACTTTTCACCCAAAGCTTTAAACATTGCATAAAAATCAGAATATTGCATTGGAAGAAGTTTTGCCAAAGCTTCTTTCCTAGCCTCCGGCGTTCCTGCAATAATCATTTTTTGCACCCAAGGAAGTCTTTCAGGGTCCATAAACATGTGTTCTGTTCTACATAGACCAACACCCTCTGCGCCAAGTTCCAAAGCTTTTGCTACATCGGCAGGAGTATCAGCATTTGCTCTAACACCCAAAAGTTTAATTTCATCTACCCAAGCGAACAATTTGTTAAAGTTTTCATCCATAGTTGGAGGTACAAGGTGAATCGCGCCATCCATAACTTCGCCAGTACCGCCATCAAGAGAAATGATATCATTTTTGTGATAAACAGTTCCATCGCCTGCGGTTAGAGTTTCATTTTTAAGGTCGATTGATAAATCTTCACAACCTGCAACACAAGGTTTTCCCATACCTTTTGCAACAACAGCAGCGTGAGATGTCATACCGCCTCTTAGTGTCAAAACACCTTGAGATTCAATCATACCGTGAATATCATCAGGACAAGTTTCAATTCTTACCAAAATGATTTTTTCACCGGTTTTACCACGTTCTGCCGCCTCTTCAGTATCAAAAACAATTTTACCTACAGCCGCCCCCGGAGATGCTGCAAGCCCTTGAGCGATTTTGTGAGCCTCTTTTTTAGCTTTAGGGTCAAAGTCAGGCAATAAAACTTGATACAATTGATTTGCATCAACAAGTTCAACTGCTCTTTCCTTGTCGATAATGCCTTCTTCGCACATTTCAACGGCGATTCTCACTGATGCTTTTGCAGTTCGTTTACCGTTACGAGTTTGTAGAATCCACAATTTACCTCTTTCTATTGTAAATTCCATATCTTGAACATCTTTGTAGCCTTTTTCAAGTTTTTTCGCAATATCCACATATTGTTTATAAAGTTCAGGCATTTCATTTTCAAGTTCTGCAATCGGCTTTGGAGTTCTGATACCAGCAACAACATCTTCCCCTTGCGCATTTGTCAAATATTCGCCATAGAATTTATTTTCGCCTGTTGAAGGGTTTCTTGTGAAAGATACGCCTGTTGCGCAATCATCACCCATATTACCAAATACCATTGTCTGAACGTTTACTGCAGTACCATAGTTGTGGTCGATTTTGTAGTGCTCTCTATAAGCAACGGCACGAGGAATATTCCAAGAACGGAAAACTGCCTCAATTGCCTCCTCAAGTTGTACGTAAGGGTCTTGAGGAAAATCTTTGCCTGTTTCTTTTTTAATCAAAGCTTTGTATGGCTCAATCAAAGATTTCCAATCATCTGCAGTCAATTCGGTATCTGATTTGTAACCTTTTTCTTTCTTAATATCATCTAAGTAATCTTCAAATTTTTGTCTGTCGATTTCCCAAGCAACAGAGCCAAACATAGTTAAAAATCTGCGGTACGAATCATAGCAAAAACGCGGATTGTTAGTCAATTTAATCATCGCCTCAACAGTTTGGTCATTCAAACCTAAGTTCAAAATTGTTTCCATCATCCCCGGCATAGAAAGTCTTGCGCCTGAACGAACAGAAACAAGAAGAGGATTTTCGCTATCTCCAAACTTTTTACCTGCTTGAGTTTCAACATCTTTCAAAGCTGCTTTCACTTCATCCATAAGCCCTTGTGGCATTTTGTTTCCGTGATTTATATAATCCATACACGTTTCAGTTGTGATAGTCAACCCAGGGGGAACAGGTAGTCCAAGATTAGTCATTTCGGCTAAATTCGCACCTTTGCCACCCAATAAATTGCGCATAGATGCATCCCCATCCTTAAAGAGCCAAACACGTTTTTCTGCCATAATTTTCTCCTTTTAAACAAAAATAATAAACACTTACTAAATAATACAGTAATTTTAACATAAAAACGCATTATGTAAAGCAAAAAGAGACAGACAAATTAATGTTCTTCTGTCTCTTTTTTAATTTTAAATTTTGTTTTTAACGCCTATACGTCAGGTAATGTACCTTTAACTTCTGCAACTTCATCACAACCGAGATTGAATACGTCATGCAAAGCTTTTACGGCTTTTTGAGCATCATCTTTATTGATTAAACAACTGATTTTAATTTCACTTGTTGAAATCATCCTGATATTAATATCGTTGCTTGCCAAAGTTTTGAACATTGTTGATGCAATCCCCGGTCTATCAATCATGCCGGCACCGATGATTGAAACTTTTGCTATATTATCATCGATTTTTACATCAGCAGCACCAAGTTTAACTTTTACATCTTCCAAAACTTCCATAGCTTTTGGCAAATCTTCTTTATTGATAGTGAAAGCAATATCATTAGTGTTTGAAGTTTTTCTTGCATAAGACTGAATAATCATATCAACAGATACATTTTCATCAGCCAAACAACCAAACAGTGTTGCAGCTTCCCCTGGAGTGTCAGGAACATCGCAAACTACAACTCTTACTTGTGATGAATCTGATGCCACACCAGCTACAGGTTTATTTATTTCCATTTTTTCAACTCCTACAATTAAAGTTCCCATATTATCAAGCTTAAAACTGCTCCTAACCCTTAGTGGTACAGCGTATTGTTTTGCTGTTTCAACACTTCTTGGGTGAAGGACATTTGCACCTGCATGAGCAAGTTCAAGCATTTCTTCATAAGATATAGTGTCTAGCCTTGAGGCATTTGGAACAACTCTTGGGTCCGTTGTATAAACACCTTCTACATCTGTATAAATATCACATCTTTCTGCATTTAAAGCTGCAGCCAAAGCAACAGCAGAAGTATCTGAACCGCCACGACCCAAAGTTGTGATTTCGCCATCTTCTGTTACCCCTTGGAAACCTGCAACTACAATAATATTGCCTGCCTCTAAGTTCTTTTTCAATTTGTCGGTTTTAATATCAACAATTCTTGCTTTTGAGTGAACATTTTCGGTCAAAATACCAATTTGAGTGGCATTAAAACTTACTGCATTATATCCTTGAGCCTGAATAGCCATCGTAAGAAGTGCAATAGAAACACATTCTCCTGTAGATAAAAGCATATCCATTTCTCTAGCTGAAGGATTTGGGTTTAAGTCTTTTGCCATTTTAACCAAATGGTCTGTAGTATGTCCCATTGCTGAAACAACGACAACAACGTCATTTCCGTTGTTTTTTTCGCGAATTACCGTTTGTGCAACATTTTTAATTTTATCTGTATCCGCAACAGATGTACCGCCAAATTTTTGTACTATTACCTTTTTCAATTTAATTATTTCCCTGTATGTCTTTTAAAATATTTTCAAGTTCAACCTTTTCATTTTCATATTCAAAGTGTCCTAAAGACTGAGCTTTGTCGGCGATTGAAATTGTTTCTTTTATATTATATTCACAAATGTTATCCTTGACAAGTCTATAAGAAGAATAAAATAACAAATTTAAAATTTCTACATTATTATTGTCCAATTTCTCGGCTCTGCGCAGTTTTCGCTGAGCATCCGCATAATCAGAAATACTCATTAGCCATTTTGCATATTCTACAAATCCCTTTACATATTTTGAATTTTCCGTAATAAATTTTTCAAAATATTCTTTGGTCTTGTCATGATTTTCAAGCTTTTGATATACTCTTGCTAAGTGTAGATAATTATAAGATTGTTTGCGCTCAGTGCGCAAAGATTTTTTAAATAGTTCAATACTGTCTTCTAACCTGCCTTCTGAGACCTTTTCCAACCCCATTCCCTCTTGAATATAAACATTATTGCCATGTTTTTCTTTTAAGGTATCAAGAAGTGTGAAATCGTTATCATAAGCATTTACAAGCGCCAAACCGATTTTTGGATTTAAGTAATCATTATCTTTTGAAAATGAAATTTCAAATTGTTCCTTTGCTTTTTCAAACTCAAAAAGTCTTATATAAGCTTTTCCCCATTCAAAATGTAAAACTTCGTTATCTAAATCATTTGAAATCGCAGAATTAAAGATTTTTTCAGTTTCTTCGTAATTTTTTTGGATAGAATAAACTTCACCCAAAACAAAATATGCAGGCAACATTTGCTTGTTTATCGAAATAGATTTTTTTGCATATTCTTCGGCTGCTTTATAATCTGATTTTAAGAGTTTTAAATTTGCGTATTCATAAGTTGAACTTTCATTTGGTGCAACTTTTGCCAAGAATTGCAATTTCATCTCCGCAGAATCATAGTCAAACAATCTGACTTCCATAATTGCAGACAATAAGATTGCAGTGTAGTTATATTTGCTGATTTGAGATGCTTTGTTAAACTGGTCACGCGCAAGAGCATATTTTTTCATTTTCATCAAAACCATGCCCCAACCTGTATGAACATCAGTATTTAGCGGAGTTATTTTATTGGCACGTTCAAACGCATCCAAAGCATCATCATACTTTTTAGAATTTAGAAGACACATTCCAAGTCGCAGCCAAATTTCTTTGTCATGCGGATTTAGATTTGCAGATTCTTGATAATATTTTGAGGCGTCTTCAAATTTCATCCTTGACTCATAAATTTTGCCAAGATATTTGAATACACCGGAATCTTGATTTGAGATATCAAGAGCTTTTTTCAAAAGTTCTTCAGCTTTGTCATACTGTTTTTCTTCATACAATTTTTTAGCTTTATTTACATAAGCTACTGTCGGAAGAGATTGAATAATTGAGTCTTGTTTGTATGAGTCGATTGAAAAGCTTAAATCTTTAATTTTTCCAAAAATATTTTTTATCCAACCAGACAATCTGCCACCTCTCTAAAAGCTCCATCACCTGCTAAGCTTTCGGTAATTTGAATACCTTCAACTGCTTTGACTTTTTCAACAGCATGAGGAACTGTTATTTTGTATTTTGCATAATTTAAACATTCCAAATCATTGATATCATCTCCGATGTAAACATAATCCTCCTGCGAGAGATTATATTTTTCCAAAATGGATTTCAAAACATCAATTTTCACTCGGATATTTTGATGAATTTCTTCTATTCCGAATTTTTGAGCCATTGTTTGAATAGCAGAATTTCCCTCACCGGAAATTATTGCAATATCATAACCGTTGCGTTTTAAAATATAAAACCCCATAACATCTTTAAAATTCAGTTTGCGAGACATTGAAAAATCTTCGTTTATATAAACGCAATTGTCAGTCACAACCCCGTCAAAATCCGTAACAACCATTTTTATTGACTTTGGAAGTTCTAATTTTGCCATTTCTTAACCAATTCCCTTACGTATTAACAAACCTGATGCTATCTGCTATAATTATACCATAAAGTGCAAAAAGTTCAGATAGATAGAGAGAAAAAAGTAATAAATGTTTTCATATTTTTATGTCATAAATATTTGTGTAATCATCGTTTTTATTTGCCTGTTTTTCATCACAAGAAAAACCAATAAACGCTGGTCAAAAATCAATGATTACCTAGGGAAGGTAACAACCACCGTAGATTCAATCAGATACGGTAATTTGTCAACCAAAATTGAAAAAATCGAACATCCAACATACCAAAATGTAACAGATAGTATCAACAGAATGGTTGAAACCCTGAACGACAGAGAAAAAATGATTATCGAATACCAAGCAGAACTTATGCGCCAAAACAAATTGCTTGAATCTGTTATCAACTCACTATCTGACGGCATTTTGATTATTAATGACAAATTTGAAATTCTTAGAGCAACTCCAAAGATTTTGAAGTGGTTCGGAATCAAAGGTCGAGACATTATAGGCAAAAATGTTTTTGAATTTATCCAACCTGTAAAAGACGACAATTTTGAAATTTCTGACTTAAACAACATTGAAATCTTTATCAAACACACTCCGACAAACAACTTTGTCATAAGTTCTCAAGCCCTGACATCAATTGAGAAAAAAAGATTTGTACTAATCATAAAAGACATTACAACAGAAAAAGAAATCGAAACGTTAAAAGAAGATTTTGTTGCGACATTGACCCACGACCTTAAAGTTCCGATTGTTGCAGCATCAAATATGATTGACTTATTTTTAGCAAACAAGTTTGGAGAAATTTCTGAAAAACAAAAATTTGCACTTGATAACATGAAAGTTTCCAATAAAAGTCTTTTGGAATTGGTTCAAATTCTGCTTGAAACTTACAAGCTAAAAGAACAAGGTATCAAACTGGTAAAAGAAACTTTTGCCCTCAACCCGTTTATTGAAGAAATTGTTTCAGAAATGCAACCGCTAGCGGCAGATGTAAAGACTTCCATAAATTTCACTCCACAAGCAAATAATCCGCAAATCACGGCTGACCCAATGCAATTAAGAAGAGTAATAAAAAACCTGATATCTAACGCTATTGACCACAGTAGCACTCAAAAACCGATTGATGTCAAACTTGGCAAAATTCAAGGCTTTACGACAATTTCGGTTATAGATTACGGTCAAGGAATTGGCAAAGATGAACTGAAAATGATTTTTAACAAATACTATTCGGCAGCAAAAAAATTGAGAAAAGTCGGCACTGGATTAGGTTTATACCTGTCTCAACAAATCGCTGTAGCACACGGTGGAGAAATCGTTGCAACCAGTGAAGAAAATGTTCAAACAGAGTTTTGCGTAAAAATCCCTGCGTAAATGTAAATTTATTTTTTGTTTATTTTTTATATAATAAAGAAAAAAGGAGAAATTATGCCAATTGATTTTAATCCGTATTCATCATTCAACGTGAATCCGACAAATTATACTCAAAAAATCACATCTCAACAAAACATTATCGCAAACCAACCAATAAAAGATACTTTTACCAAAAGTGTAAAAGTTGGAGCAGATGTAAATTCTGAATATGATGGGATTAAAATTGAGCAAAAACAATTTGGCACAATTAAAAAAACTGGCGAAAAGGCAACACTTTACACTATCACAAACAAAAACGGTGCAAGCGTTGATTTATCAACCTTTGGAGCTACAATCACATCAATAAAAGTTCCTGATAAAGACGGCAACATCAAAGACGTAACTCAAGGATATGACAACGTTACACCGTACGAGGAATCCCCTGTAGGTCATGCAGGCGGAACTATCGGACCTTATGCAAATAAAATTCAAGATGGTAAATTTACACTAAATGACAAAGAATATCAACTTGAATGTAACAAAGATAACGGCAAAACACACTCTCATGGCGGAACTCAAGGTTTTGATACAAAAAACTGGAAAGCCAAAGTGCTAAAAGACGGTGTTGAATTTACTTACGAAAAAGAAGATATGGAAAACGGCTATCCTGCAAAAGTTAAAACAACCGTTACCTACAAATTTGATAACGACAACAATTTGCATATCAAATACAAAGCAAAATCCAACAAAGACACCATTATGAATCTGACAAATCACACATATTTCAACCTTGACGGTGCTGAAAATACTCAAGAAAATTCTGTATATGAACATATTGTGACCCTGCCAAACTCATCAACATACACAGAAAACAGCGATATTGCAGTACCGACAGGTGAGATAAAATCAGTTGAAGGCACTCCGTTTGATTTTAGAACTCCGAAAAAGATTTCAGACGATATAGAAAAAGACTTTGAACAATTAAAAATCGGTTCAGGTTTCGACCAAAATTTCTGTATTGACAACTACGATGGCAAAACTATGATTGAAGCGGCAAACGTAAAATCTCCAAAAACAGGAATTGTTTTAAAAGTTTCAACAAATCTTCCGGGTTTTCAGTTCTATAGCGCAAACCATTTAGGCAAATCCGCTCAACCGCAAGGAAAATCAGGCAACAAATACGAAAAACGTTCATCATTCTGCGTTGAACCGCAATTCTATCCAAACGCAATCAACACCGAATCATTCCAAGAAAAAGGTATCTTGAAAAAAGGTGAAGAATACGACAGAGAAATTATTTATTCTTTCTCAACCGAAAAATAAACCTATTTTATATCTGGGAAGAAATATCTTACACCATCATCAGAACGCCAACGAACATACCCTGTTTTGGGCGTTTTGTCTAAGTCAAAAACACTCACCAATGCCCAATTTCCACGGATAACATTTAAGTTTATTTTTTGCGGATAATTCATTGTAGAAATAGTTTTAGCAAGGTCTTCGGTTTGTGCTTTTATGTCTTTGCAGGTTTCAGGGGCACTTTTTAGCAAGACAAGTCCGTATTTTTTGCCATAAGTGTTATAAAAATTTATCCACGTCATAAATTTATATGGGTCATCTTTTTTTATCCACCCTGTTTGACCTGTTGAGTTGTTGTAAATAATTTCAACCCAATCGTCATTGAAATCTGTTACACTGACAAGTGCAAGATTTTTCTTTGGCAAAAATACCGTAAAAAAGTTGTCAAATCCGATTTCTGATGGGAAAAATTCATCGTTATTCCATCTCACCCTATAAAGAATTTGAGAATCCTCATTTGGCTCTTTATAGATTTTGACATCATCACCCACCTGATACATTCCGATTGTTGTTGTCTGCGTTACATTTGGACGAACAGGTATAATATCTTTTGCATAAGTTTCGGAATTTACTCCAATACCCGCAAACATAAGAGCGGTAATTAAGAATAACGATAATTTTTTCATAAAATTACTCCCTGAATGAAATTTGAGCGTAAGCTTTTTGCAATTTTTCTCTAACAGATGTCATTTGTTGTTCAATGATTTCATCTGTCAAAGTTGCGTCAGCATCTTGCATTTTGATTCTGTATGCTACACTCTTGAAACCTTCTTCAACGTGTTCACCTTGGTATACATCAAAGATTTCAGCACCTTTAAAAATATTTTGTTTAACTGCGCTTTTGATAACCTTTTGAATATCATCACAAGAAACATTGTCATTTATGATAAAAGCCAAATCTCTTTTTACTTCAGGATACTGTGGCAAGTGTTTAAATCTTGGAACAGTTTCTTTAACTGCAGAAATCACTTCATCCAAATCAACTTTGAATAAAAATGCATCTTGATTTAATTTCAATTTATCTTGTAATGTTGGGTGCAATTGACCAAAATATCCGATTGGTTGAGGTTTCTTGCCTAACATCATAATAACAGCGGTTCTATATGGGTGGAAAACCTTGTGAGATTCAGCAAGCGGAGACTCTTCCAAAGGTACAAGTTTAATTCTTCTTGTAAGACCCAAATCTTCAAACAAGTTTTCTACAATACCTTTTACTGTATAGAAATCTGTTTTTGATTTAATTTGCCATTTTGAATTTTGAACTTCACCGGTCAAAACACCTTCCAATACCAAAGTTTCTTTTACACCTGAGTCTTTTTCGTCAGCCTCTTTAACTTTTAGATAAGTTTTGCCAATTTCGTATGCCCAGAAAACTTTTTGACCGTTATCAAAGTTATATTTCATACAGTTCAAAACACTTGCTGCCAGTGTTTGACGTAACATTGAGTAATCTTCGCTGGCTGCATTTTCAACACGAACAGCTTTGTCTTCATCATAAGTCATTTTGAATTTGTCCAGCATTGGTTTACCGATTAGCGAACTTGTTTGAATTTCGTTCAAACCTGCTGACAGCATCAACTCATGAACTCTTTTAATAATTTTTTCACCTAATGTAATAACAGGTGTTTGAGATTTATTCGGAAGTGATGGAGAAATTTTGTCATAACCGTTGATTCTTGCGATTTCTTCAATCAAATCAATTTCTCTTGTCACATCATAAGCTCTGAATGATGGAACTAAGAATTTTGCAGCAGCATCATTTCCGCCAAGTTTTTTAAATCCTAAGTTTTCCAAAATATTGATACATCTGTCAGGTGCGATTTCACAACCTAAAATTCTTTTAATTTGGTTATAACGCAAAGTAATTTCAATTGGTTCAAGCTTGTTTTCACCATCTTCAACAACACCGACAACTTCAGCATCGGCGTAATCTGTCAACAATTGCATTGCACGCATCAAAGCAGGTTTTACAGCCTCAATATCAATACCACGTTCAAATCTTGCACTTGCCTCACTTCTATAACCTGCACTTCTTGCTGATTTTCTGTTTGTTGCAGGTGTAAAGTATGCTGCCTCTAGTGCAATAGATGTTGTATTATCGTCGATTTCTGAATTAGCACCGCCAAATACACCACCAAGACAAACACCTTCTTTTTCTGTCGCAATAAGTACAGAATCAGTTGTAAGAGTTCTTTCAACTTCATCAAGAGTAACAAGCTTTTCGCCTTCTGTTGCACGTCTTACACACAAATAACCGTCTAGTTTATCAAAATCAAAAGCGTGCAACGGACAACCGTATTCAAGCATTACATAGTTTGTAATATCAACAACATTGTTGATTGAACGAACACCTGATGCTAACAATCTTTTTTGCATCCAATCAGGAGAAGTTTTGATTTTAATATTTTTCAAAACTGCAATTGAATAATATTTGCAAACATCTTTATCTTTAATTTCAACTTTGAATTTGTCTGTTGATAAATCTTTTGTACATTCTATCGGATTCAATTTTAGCGGTTTGTTGAATAACGCGCTCAGCTCTCTAGCCACACCTATAACAGACATTTGGTCACCACGATTGGCAGTTGGCGCAACATCTAGTACTGTATCTTTCTCAAAACCGAGAACATCTTTCACATCTGCCCCCAATTGAACTTCAGGAAAGATTCTATTCAAAATCAAGATACCGTCTTCTTCTTGATAGTTGCGTTCAGCAACCCCTAATTCATCGGCTGAACAAAGCATACCTTGAGATTCAACCCCACGAATAACAGCAGGAGTCAAGGTGAACATTTCACCTGTTTTTCTGTCTAAAACTTGAGAACCAACGCTTGCATAAGGTACAACTTGACCTTCTTGAATATTTTGAGCACCACAAACAACAGTTTTCAAGCCTGAACCTGTATTAACAGTAACCAAGTGAAGCCTGTCTGAATTTGGGTGAGCGTCGATTTTTTCAATTTTAACAGTTTTTATATTAGTAAACATAGGCTTAACATCTTCAACAGCCTCAACTTCAAGTCCGCTCATAGTCAATTCATGCGCGATTTGAGACGCTTCGATATCAGATAAGTCTACAAATTCATTCAACCAATTTAAAGATACTTGCATTTATTTTTCCCTCTTAATTCAATTACAATCTGTGATTTTATTCTATTACAAAAGAAGTAGGATGTAAAATAAATAAGTTCATTAGATTTAGAGGACAAAATAGTGGTAAAGCAAGGAGGTCAAGTGCTTATTATGTTGGCTTTAACGGAGTGACGTGGTAATCCACAACATATCGGTCATATCCCCCACCTCGAAAATCAAAGATTTAATCTCACACCAACAATTCACTGGATTGTTTGGTTCGGCAGAGTCTCTAAGGGAGGACATCCTGACCGCTGTGTTTGGTTAGAGATTCCGAATAGGATAAAATCTTCTCATTGTTTAATACAATAAATATGTTGTATTAAACATATAATAAATTGTAGAATAACTTTTGTCAACTGATTAGAATTTCTCTATGGATAAAAAAGAAATCTTAAAAGAATTTGGCAGAAACTTAAAAGCTGAGCGCAACAGAGCAGGTTTGTCTCAAGAACAGTTAGCTGAGCGCATTGGGGTCTCTTATGGGCAGGTTGTCGGCACAATTGAGCGAGGAGAGACAAATACATCCCTGTCAGTCATTGTTGCAATTATGGATGCGCTCGACTTAGATTTTGAAAAACTTTTTGACAGAAATAATTACGCAAAATAAAAGACCTCGAAATTTTCGAGGTCTTTTTATTATAAATTGGGAACAAATTAAGCAGCTGTTGCCACTTTTTTGTTCTTTCTTTCTTCCCAGGAATCAACAAGCATACTGCAGAAGAATACACTTGAATATACGCCGACAACAACACCAAGCATCATTGCCAAAACGAAGTCTTTTGTTGTTACACCACCGAAGAAATACAAAGCAGCCAATGTAATAAATACAGTCAATGCTGTGTTGATACTTCTTGCTAATGTTTGGTTTACTGATGCGTCTACGATTTCGCCAAATGTCATTTTCTTACCGTAGTATCTCAAGTTTTCTCTGATTCTATCGAATGTTACAACCGTATCGTTGATAGAATAACCAATGATTGTTAATATCGCAGTCAAGAACAAACCATCAACCTGCACATCACAGAAGATTCCAAGTAGTGAAAATACACCGACTACAAAAATAACATCGTGCACCAAACCCAAGATTGCAGCTAGCGCATAATCAAACTTAAATCTCAATGAAATATATATTGTCATACCCAAAATTGCTAATGCCAAAGCTAACAATGACATCTTGAACAATTCTTTACCAAGAGTTGCACCAACTGAACTTACTTGAATCAATTCAGCATTTTTGTATTCGCTTTGTACAACGCCTGTAATTTGGTCTGCTGTGTCAGAACCTTCATCAATGAATTTTGTTCTGATTGAAATAATTGATTTAATATTCTTATTTTCTGCTGTTGGGTTTACGTTCAAAATTTGGATGTATGGGTTTTGAACACCGATTTTGTCCAAATCTTCTCTTGTTTTAGCAACAGCCTCATTATTGATTGAATCCGCAACACCGTATTGTAGGATTGTTCCGCCTGTGTAGTCGATACCAACTTTCACAGGAGAGTGAGTCGGATATGTAATCATTGAATATACCATTGCGCAAATCCCCGGCAATAGCAAGCATGCTGACAAAATCATCCAAAGGATTCTGTATTTTACGACATGCACTGTTTTATTGAAATGAAACATTTTATTTTACCTCAACTTTCCTAGTCTAAAATACCAAAACGAGCTTTTTCACGTTTAGTTTCTTTTACTTCATAACCTTGTCCGATTTCATCTTTAGACAAGCCGAACAATGCAGGATATTTCAATTCTCCTGTTCCGAAGATTAAGTGCATGAAGTTTTTAGTAACTGTAATCGCTGTGAACATTGAAACAATTACACCTAATGCCAATGTCAAAGCGAAACCTTTAACAACACTTGTACCTAAGAAATACAAAATTACACAAGCCAAAACTGTTGTCATATTTGAATCGAAGATACTTGTGAATGCTCTATCAAAACCTGAATTGATTGCTGTGAACAAGTTTCTGCCTGCTTTCAATTCTTCTTTTGTTCTTTCAAAAATCAAGATATTAGCATCAACCGCCATACCTACAGATAGAATGAAACCTGCAATACCAGCAAGAGTCAATGTTACAGGGATAATCTTGAATAATGCAAATAAGATTAATGCATAAATTACCAACGCAACGTCAGCAATAACCCCAGGTAATCTGTAATATAGAATCATGAATATCATAACAAGTCCGATACCCAAGATACCTGCAAATTTTGATTTTTCGATACTGTCAGCACCCAAAGTTGGACCAACTGTATTTTCTTGGATAATATCTGATGGAACAGGCAATGCACCGGCGTTCAACAAATTAACCATTTTTTCTGCTTCTTCATATTTGAATCCGCTTGAACCTCCTGAAATTTCAGCTCTGCCACCAAAAATTGCCTCTCTGATTACCGGAGCAGAAATTTCTTCTCCATCAAAGAAGATTGCCATTTGTTGACCTACAAGTTTTTGTGTCAATTCAGCAAACTTTGTAGCACCTTTGCTGTTAAATTCTAATGATACAGTCCATTGACCTGTTTGGTCAGAACCGATTGATGCAGATTTCAAATCTTCACCTGACAAGCCTGTTGATTCCCACAAGTATTGACCTTGCGCATCTCTTTTCGGTTGTTTATTTGCATCAAATACAGGTTGTTTAAATTCCAATTGAGCGGTTTTTCCTAAGAAAGCCTCTGCCTCTTTCAAATCTGTAATTTGAGGAATTTCAACCAACAATCTTTTGTCGCCGATTTGAGCAACACTTGTTTCTGATACTCCAAGTTTGTTTACACGGCTTTCGATTGCATATTGCAAACGGCTCATAACTTCCGGAGTAATCTTTGAGACTGAGTCTGTAGTTTTTGCCTCAAGCATAATTCTTGAACCACCTACAAGGTCAAGTCCCAGTTTGGTAGGTTTTTTGTAAATTGTAACAATGCTGGCAATGATTATTGCTACAATCACCCAAAACATAATAATTTTGTTTTTCAATTTTTTACCCTCATTATATACTGTGACTATTAATAATATCTTTCAATTTATAATACTTTAAATTATGTAAAAAAGAACTAGCCCTCTTCGCTTAATTCTTTTTTCACATTGTCGATTACATCAAACAATTCGCTTTTTTCCTCATCACTCAATGTAACCAATGGTTTTCTTACGTATTCACCAATTAAACCTTTGTATGCCAAAGCTGCTTTTGCAGGAATCGGATTTGGTGCCATAAATAATTCTTTGAATACAGGATATAATTTGCGATGCATGTTTCTTGCTGCAATGTATTCCCCTGATTTGAAGTTGCGAATCATTGATTTTATTTCAGAACCAAATAAATGTGATGCAACTGAAATTACACCGTGTGCACCAAGTGATAACATTGGTAAAGTCAAACTGTCATCACCTGAATAGATTGCAAAATCTTCAGGACAAAGCATTTTCATTTCGGTGATTTTGTCCATATCAGGACAACTTTGTTTGATACCAACGATGTTTTTGAAGTTTTCAGCCAAATATGCAACAGTTTCAGGCAACATTGCAACACCTGTTCTTGATGGAATGTTGTATAAAATTATCGGCAAATTTGTTGAATCTGCAATAGCCGAAAAGTGAGCAATCATGCCTTTTTGATTTGGTTTGTTGTAATAAGGTACAACTGATAAAATCGCATCAACTTCTTCTTTTTGTGCCAGTTTTGTATATTCAATAGCGGTTTCTGTAGAATTTGAACCAGCGCCAAGGATGATTTTAGCCTTGTTTGCAGCGGCTCTTTTTACAGTATTAACCAATTCAATTTCTTCTTCATTAGTTAGTGTTGGAGATTCTCCGGAAGTACCTGCCACAAGTAGCGCATCACTTCCTGAGTTAATCAAGTGTTTTGTCAAAGTTTCAACTTTGTCATAGTCAATGAATCCCGTTTTTTCCATAGGGGTGACCATCGCAGTAATAACTTCTCCGCAATCATATCTTAAAGTCATATAAATATCCTCTGCTTCCCTAATCTATACCAGTTTATTATATTACAAACACGCAGATAGTGTTCAATTATTAAGAAGATTGACAAAGGGGTGAACAACATTGGTCGGCATTGCTATGTCGATATTGAAATGGAAATGGTTTCGCGTCAAAACACTACATACCAAACAAATTAGCCTATGTCATTCCGAACTTGTTTCGGAATCTCAAATTAAGCACCTCTGTCATTGTTATTCTGAAAGGATTGAAAATCAAGTTGCGTAGCTACAGGTTTTATACTATTCAGAATCTATCAATGTTGATAAACAAGAAATACTGTCACCCTGAAACAAGTTCAGCATGACAAAAGAATTAACATAAAAAATATTTTTTGATTACCCCCTTTACAAAAAAAATTTAGCATGTATAATAAAACTTGTGGAGCGAAAGCAAAACACCAAAGGCAATAGCCGATGGGGGATTAGCTCAGCTGGTAGAGCACCTGCTTTGCACGCAGGGGGTCAGGAGTTCGAATCTCCTATCCTCCACCATTTTTAAATTAGCGATTTCAACCAATGGTTGAAACGCTTTTTTTATTGTTATTATTACGTTTTCGCCGTCATAATAAAAGTTCGAACATAGCATTTTTAAAATTTGACGTTTTTTCTCATTCGACATCGCAAAGTAAAGCATAGTCGTCATTGACAGAAGTTCGAACAGATTTTCGCTATATCTCAAAAGTTCTAAGCCCGCTTTTGAGCATGCCGACCTTTGAAGAATTAAATTATCTAAGGTTGTTTCTATTTCGGCAGTTTTCTTTTCAAATATTTCGTTGCTTACTTTTCCGTCCAAAAGCAATTCAAATAATTTTTCGGAACGCTTTTTGATTTTTGCAATTTCAGAATCTAAACTTTCGATTCGTTCTTCAACGTAGCCGTTTTGTTCTTTTAGTTGACTTATGAACGCTCTTTTTGCTAGTGGAAGAGTGTTTTCGTCTAGGTGGAATTTTTTAAAAG
>DHMN01000040.1 GCA_002405805.1 Cyanobacteria bacterium UBA4641
GCAATGAATAGTTAACAATCCCCATTTTACAGGAGTTGAGATGCGTTGCTTGCTATTTGTGTTTATTATATTATTGGCTGTTCCACTAGTATTTGCAGAAAGCAGCAATCTTGTATTGTACGATTGCCAATCGGATACCAATTTTGAGATTGGTGTTGTACCGGGAGCGTCTCTTGATGAAAATGGGTGTACCATGTTTGGTTCTACTTCATCTGAGGCATACAATGTGTGTGTAAAAGAAGTAAGAAAATATAATCAGTATACGTTAAAATTATATCAATCAGGAAAATGCCAGAAAAGTGGTTATAGAATATCTGGGAGCTATAAAGACACAAAGTGCAGTATGAGTTATGACTCTGCACACATTAAATCATATTTTTCACAAGGTCCGTCCTCTCTTGCTGATACTTGTTTTAAAAATTTAGCAAAGGAAATCAAAGCCAAATATCCAAACATTAAAGGTGATAGTAGATATGGTTTTGTAGCAAATCCTAATAATGTGACAAAACCCTCGCAACCTATTACATGTCCTTCTTCTGCTGGAAATAATTGTTATCATTTCTGGTTTTAAGTAAAAATTAGTTCAAAGTTAAACTTAATAGCACTTTAATTGTGTCTATAATATACACATCAGGTAGCAAGTGATGTGCAAGTTTAACACAATAAAGTTAGAAGTTTTACCCGAGGTTAAAATCGGATGTAATCTCGTTTAATTTTCCTAGGCATTTCGCCAAGGTTCATTCGGTTGAATGTAGCGAAGTTTAACATGCAAATAGTCTTTATCTGCATCTTTAATCTGTTCGGTTCCGATACATTCAAATTTTGAACTTCGTGGGAAGACTATTTCATCGCACGTATCGTTTCCTGTTCTTGAGACTCGAGAATTTTTAGGAACTTCAATCTCATACATAATTCCGCGATTGTTTGTCAAATATCCTGTAGCATAAGACTTATTTGATGTTGCATAAGCATATTCTTTCATATCAATGATATCACCTTTTTTGATATCAAGTCTTTTTTGGTAGAGTTTGTATTCAGAAAAGAAGTCAGGTTTTTCACCAATGCAACGAATTACATTAAGAGTTTTTTCCGTCGGTTTTAATTTTTTGAATTCCATATCTGTCAGGCTGATAATTTCTCGTGGTGTCATATCAGGGTCCATAATGTTGGTCTTAATATTCATGTTTTTAGGATTTCCTGAATTTATAAAATGATGATTTATTCCATTCAAATAACCATGCAAGCTAACGGATTCTTTATTCGTTGCTTTAATAATACCTTGCTCCTTGCAGGCTTTCCAGTATTCATGGCAAAAAAGTGGTTTGCTTTCTATTTGCTTAGCTTGTTCTAATATTGGTGCTGATTTCTGGTGTTTCAGCGTAGTAATCGCTTTTGATGATATTTTAGAAATAGCACTTTTTATAATTCCCAATTTCATATTCATAAAAATTTATTTTCCCTATATATTAATAAAACATCTTTGATAAAATTATTGCGTTGAATTTGCAAATTTCTATTTTTTATGTCATTTTGTTCAAAATAGTTTGAGTAAAGTGTTCTTTCAAATTGTTAATATTCGTATATTTTTAGCAATTTTTATTGGTTGGAATTTTTTATTATAGTATGAGGATAGATGAAAATTTTTATATAAATAATGTTTCAAATATTCAAAAATGCAATACCCCAACAAAGGTGTCTCAAATTTTTGTGACTAAAAGTTCAGAGTCGCAAAACACTTTTCCATCGTATTTCTCTTCACCTAAATATCTTGATTTAAAAAATATGGTCGAAAAGTATGATTTGAGTACAAATTATGTGCTGAAATCCGAAAAGTTGGATTATGCATCGGCTTGCAGAAAAATTTTCGTTTCAGAGTTTGGCACAATCAAATCAGGTTCAATGCAGCAACTTGTACTAAATCCGCTCTCTCCTGACTTTGATTCTTCATTAACCGATAAAATAAATAAAATGCGCAAGGAATGTCGCGGAGAAGGTAATTACGCAAAAAATCTAAAAACTCTAATGAAAGAACGCAAAATAGGCAATTGTACTGATATTGCGCTAGTTACGGCAGATGATATAAACAAAAAGCAAAACAAATACAAGGCAGAACTTTTGTATGCAAGTATATTGAGTGACGATGTAATATCTAATCATGTAGCCGTGTTGGTTAAAGATAAAAATGAAAATAATGAAGTGAGCGCAAATTCAATTGTTTTAGATAATTGGCTTGGCGGAGTTTTTAAATATAGTGATTGGGTAAAAATCGTAAAACATTTATACAATTCAAACAGTGTCAGCACTTATGTTGCAGATTCTGATAAATAAATTTGCTTGGCAAAATATTAGCAAAAAATATTTTTAGCTGCCTTTTAATTATTAAAAGGAGAAATAATGCAAATTCTTAATAATCAATCAAATATAAATTTTAACGGAGCTTTTAGAATAAAACCTGCTGAAATCAAGGCGCAAGCAGGAATTCCAGCCCTATTTACTCAAGGAATGCAAAAATTTACCAATATCTTTGAAAAAGGAGATATGGTCGTTGTCGTTAGGGATAATTATGACAAAAGAGTCGGTAATTATTTGTGTGAAAATTCTGTTAAAGGGGTCGAATATTTCCCTAAAATCAACACAAAATGCGGTCTTGATGATGAAAAACCTGAAGGTTTACTTGCGTTGCTAAAGGACAAATCGCTAGAAGTAAGAACAGAGTTCGAAGATATTTTGACTGCTATTTCTAAACAAAAAAGAGCTCCAAGAAAGCCTAAAACTCTATCGGCACAAAAAGAGCTTGTAAAAATTTCAGATGTATTAAGATTAAATGTTGAAAATCCTGAAATTATGACAAATAAGAATTTTACAAGGATTAGAGATTCTCATAAAAATAGGACAATTGAGCTGATTAGTCCAAACAATGCGACAACTTATGTTTATGTAAAACCTGATTCCTTAAACGAGGATTCTATCAAATGTATAATTGATGGCAAAGGTAATATTGCAAAATTGGCGAAAATCCCTGATGAAATCCACAAGTTTATGAAAACTTTCAGTAAATTAAAATGCGAAGGTGTAAATCAGCTGGTGTAGCGGTTTGACGTTTGTTTTGTATAATTTTGCGAAATTATGCTATTATATTTGTTATGAAAAAAATATTTGTAATAATTTTACTGATTCTTTTGGCGCTTGTTTTTTATGATGCGAGATACATTGAGCCAAATAGTTTGGTTGTGAAAAATGAAACCCTAAACCTTCCGCATTGGAATAAATCCTTAGACGGTTTGCGCGTTGGCGTTGTGTCAGACATTCATTTTGGCTATGGGGTGATGAATTTAGAAAAACTAAAAACAATCGTTGACAAGGTCAACGAACAAGCCCCTGATATAATTATTCTACCCGGAGATTTCGATGCTAAGGCGATTTCGGCCTCCGGTGTGAGCTTGGATGATATAAGTGATGTATTATCTGAGTTAAAAGCTCCCCTTGGAGTTTTTGCAATTAAAGGTAATCATGATTACGAACCTGAAAATGTCGTATATGACTTGTTGAAAAAGTCTAATATAAAATTGCTTTCAGATAAGAGTGTTTATTTGATAAATGGGACTTTGAAACTGACAGGAATACAAGATATTTGGCACTATCATCTTAACCCTAAAGTCTTTCATAATGATGGGGTTCCAACGATTTTGCTCTCTCATAATCCTGATGTATTACCAAAAGTTCCTGATTATGTGTCGCTTACTCTGAGCGGGCATACCCACGGTGGAGAGGTTGTTTTTCCGATAATCGGCTCATTGACTGTTCCGTCTCAATATGGGCAAAAATATGCCAAAGGTTATGTTGTTGAAAACGGCAAGAACTTGTATGTAACATCAGGAGTTGGAACTCTTAGCGGTTTTAGGTTATGTAATTCTCCAGAAATTGTTATTTTGACACTGAACTCTCAAACTGATGATAACAAAATTGAAAATACGCCGACAAAAGGTTTGATAAATCGAAGTTTTCATTATGAAATGCGCACATTAGTTGACAAAATGCACAGCAAAAAAGATAAAAAATAACTGAAAATTTTTCAGATTACTTGTTGCAAAATATTTTTTATGTGCAATAATTGGATATGGAAATTAAGTGTATTTTAAACAATAATTATTTAAGAAAAAATGTTACCCCTCATCAGTGTGAGTTCACAGGTTCGCGAAAAAAGCGTGATGTGAGTGTGGAGAAACTGAGTCAAGATATTTATGTGAAAAGACCGGATGCAACTGCGAGTGCGTCCGGTCTTTCAGGTATCAGGCAAAAGTTTTTGAAAGTAGCAAATAGTGTAGTAAACTATGGCAAATCGTATAAGAAAAATATTCAACATACGTATGAACATAAAGTTGTTTTTGCCTTGATAGAAAAAGAACTTTATGGCAAAAGGTCAATTGATAGTTACACTCATGATGCTGATAAAATGATTTTGTATCTTTTAGGATTTCCAAAATCATTTGTTTCAAAATTTCATAGAGAACATTCTGTACACCACGTGGAAAGCGGAAAGAAACCAAATTTGCGCAGTATGTTATGTGACAACATCGCATCATCACCTGAATTTAAACCTGAAAAGAAAAATTCTTTGAGAAAATATTATTCAATATCAAAGGAATTACAATCAGTTAAAGGTTTTGGCGAAATGCTTGAAAAATATAATTTTGGTGAAGATATTGATTTTGCTAAAATTAAAAGAATTAAGGCTGCTAAATTTGAAGGTATGAAAGGTCTGGCAAGAGTCGCTGCAAAATCGCTTGTACTGCTTTTTGCTCATCACTAAATTTCAGAACTAATCATTCGGAAGTTCTTCATTATTTAACAATTTTTGAGTTGTTATTTGGATGATTTCGCTCAAATTGGAGTAGGATTTGATTCTTTTTACCCCTCTTTCCTTGTCAAAAATTTTGTTATCTCCATGTGTAATATCGTGAAGAACTGCGATGTTTGCTGCAAATTCGCAATCATTGTCAGGTGACATGTACGGATAAATTATACAAGGTTTAGTATAATCTTTTGGTTTTGAATATTGGCTACGACCTATAATATGATTCAAAAAGTGACTGCTTTTGATGTTGTCGTTCCAATTTTTAGTCTCTTTTGTACCATAAATAATTTTGTCTTTATATGCTCTGTGGTGGTCGTTTATGACATTTTGGATGCTTTGGGAACCCTTTTGGGTGGCATAAACTGGAGCAAGGATAATATTGCTGTCAGGTATTCTTATCTCAAAACCTACATCATCCAAAACCCAATAATTTTCATACAATGATACTCCTGAAATCGCACAGTCGTCTAAAAATACAATTGTTTTGTCGTTAAAATACTGTTTATCCATATCTTGAAGAAGTTCGTCAAAATCTATAAATTGATTTTGTGGAATGTTACCGATTAATTGCATTTGATAATTTATTAAATCATAACTTTTTCCTTTTTCAGGAATACAATATAGTATGTCATCTTTATTTCTGCCAAGTTTTGCGTTGTATTTCAAAATTTGCTTATGCATATTTTTTAAATTTTGGCTGATAGTTTCAGGTGTCATTACAACCAGTGCATTATCAACATATTGCAAAACGTCATTTTTTACTTCGTTTCTGATATTTTTGTCATAAGGTAATCCGACCAAAAGCGCAGCATCAATCGTTGCATTTAGTTCTTCTTTTGACATTTTTTCAGGTTGAAGTTGTTTATATATATTATCTATTGTCTGAGCATTTTCATTTTTTATAATAATAGGTTTTATCCCAAGTGCTTTGGCTTTATCTATTATTTCGCTATCAATTTCTTTTGTTTTTAAGATTTCTCTTGTTGTGGTTTCTAAATCTTTGCTGCGGTCAAAAAAGTTTATCCCATTATCAAATCCTGATAATACAAAGAATTTTACATTTTTATTTTTCAAAATTTTTGATGTTTCTTTTGGATATTGTTTTTTGCCTTGTTCTAAATTTTTAATCGTTTGAGAATCTAAAAATACTCCATACTTAGGACCGCAGAATTTTGTATCCAGCAAATTTCGCATTTTCTTGTAATCAGTCAGATATTTTAATGCTCTGTTTAATCCAAAATTTGGGTCATAAAAAGTTTGCTCTTTGTTCGCAAAATCATATCCGACAATCAAAATATGATTATCTTTTAACGCTTTTATAATCGTGTTTAAACTCTTTATGTTGCCAAATTGAGTCGCCTGTTGCATTGCTGATAAAATCTCTTTACGTGAATAGTTTGTTGTTTTTTCGATATTTATAACTGCATTTTGGATATCTTGTTTTGAAATTTCATTCAGTGATTTTTGATAATTATCATAAATTCTATCTAAATGAGCTTGCATCTCAATTGTTGTAACAGGACGCGTTTGGTCAATTTTGGGTATTTCAAAAGTGCGCGTGTTTATTATTTTAGAATTTTTCTTTGGTTTACTAAGCTCCCCTGTAAAATATATTGCAGGATAAGTTTGTCCAAGTGTATTTATCTGCCTTTGTTCTTTTTGAACATCAGGGATATTTTTTTGACATTGGGGTTTGTATAAATTGAGACTATTTAGTTTTATTGAAGAAACTGAAATCATGATTTTTGCTTGTAATAAAACTCAAAAATAAAATTTTTATTTAGCACAATGAACAAATTTAATAATATTTTACATACTGGTTTTTGACTACATTTTTTGAATAATTTCAAATATTATGGTAAAATTTACAAAGACAAAGGAGAGGATATGGATAAGAAGAAGTTTTTGAATGTTTTATTTTGGTTTGCTCTAATTTCGCTAACTATCGTCCTGAGAGGAATTTATATTGATATTCCGCTTTGGTATGACGAAGCTTGTTCTTGGTTCACCGCTATTCAAAATTTTCCGTTTGAAATTATGGATAATCTTTTGACACTTGATTTACAACATACTCCGCTATATTTCTTTGCTTTGCATTTTTGGATGAAAATGTTTGGCGATACAGAAGTTATGTTGAGAATGTTTTCGTTGATTTTTAGTGTTGGAACAGTTCCTCTTGTTTACTTTTTGGCTAAAAAAATCTCAACAAAACAAATTGCAATAATTTCAACTTGCGTTGCTGCAACAAGTCCGCTTTTGGTGTTTTTCTCAACGGAAGTCAGAATGTATCCTGTTGTAGTATGTTTAGTGATGTTATCTCTGAATTATCTTGTTGATTTTGAGCAAAAAAGCGATATCAAATCATTGTTAAAATTAACTATCGCAAATGTTTTAATCCCTTATACCTTTGTTGGCGGTATTTTTTATAATATTGCACTGTTATTTTCTTACGGTGTGTATTTGTTGTTAAATAATCGTGAAAAATTCAATAAATATATTAAATTTGCAATCGGTGAATTTATTTTGCTGATTCCATACTTTGTATTGATTGGTTATTATGCAAAAATGAGGAGCGTTTTTGTTATTTCGCATGAAGGACCTTTGAAATTTGTAGCATTGGTTGATATGGTGAGAAATTTCTTTGGTTCAACAATTGTTGATAACATTTATTGGCCTGCGACAAGTCCTTATTTGTTTACTTTTGCTTTTACAATGCTTGTTGTTGTTCCTTGCTGTTATTTTGTTTACGGATATATTCAAAGCGTAAAAAAATCTGAAGGTTTTGAAAAAGTTTTAGTCTATACGATTTTATTGGCATTAGTTTTGGCTATTATTTTTGCATATTTCAAGGTGAATATTTTTACCGTGAGATATATTTTGTACTTGTTGCCTCCAATGTTAATTCTATCAATTATCGGTTTGAGTAAAAAAATCTCATCAAAGCATTTAAACATTTTTGTTTGTTTGTTTATTTTATGCAGTTGTATATTTGATTTTAACCACGCACCTGTTGAAAGAGTGCTAAAAACAAATGCCTTCAAGGCTGTAAGCATAGAGGCTGCTAAATTTAATTTAGAATCTTATGATATTGTAATTATGCCGTTTGGGTCTGATGCGCCATATTATTTTAAGGCTGAGCGCGGACCGCAAGTCTATAATTTTGATTTCCATAAAGAAGTCAGAAATCCTTATAACAAAAAGTATTATGATGAATATCAAAGAGAGATGATGGCAAATTCATCACGTTATGGTGTAATTTATGATTCAATATTCGCAGATAAAGGTTTTTCTGATGCGCATTTTGAATATTTTATGCAAAACGTAAATAATAAAGTTCCAAAAGGCAGATATGTTTTGTTGGCTCTATATGGGGATGATGCCTCTCAACTTGTTCAGTTGCAAGATTTAAGAAAATCTGTCACAAGTATTGAAGATATCAAAAATAATACTTTGAGTATAATGCTTGAAAAATACTTAGTTGATGTCAGGGCTTATTTAGATTCTCAGTTTAATTATTTAGGCTCTGAGACTGTCGGAAATTATACATATTTGCTTTATCAAAAAAGATAAGTATATTATTTAAAAGGTATAGTTATGTCTAAATTAAGAATTTTTATATTTTCTATACTTTTTCTTTGCGTGATTTTTCCGTTGGTGAGTTTTGCACAAGAAGATGACACCATTCAACAATGGAAACATGTTGTTGAAAATATTTATATTGACCCAAATGGAATAATTGGAACAGAGGATATCTATGGGTTTTCGTTTTTATTAAAATCTTTTAATAAAGGGCAGTATGAACCGATGTATGGTAAAGATATTTGGTACACAATTGCGCAATATACAATTGATTGTTCAAGACATTCTTACAAAATCGGTGTGATTGATTCTTATGGCTATGAAAATCAATTTATCAACGGAGATTATAACAGTTTGGCAAAATTTCAACCGATTGTTCAAGGTACGGCAGTGAGTGTTGTTGCAGGTAAATTATGCAGATTTTAGTTTTGTAGAAATAAAAAAGACCCTTGATAATTTTCAAGAGTCTTTTTTTTGCTTGTATATTTTTTATTATGCTGCAACGTCTAATTTTTTGCCAACTTCCGGTTGTTTTGCAGGTTCTTCAGCTGCTTTAGCATCAGTCGGAGCTGCTTCTTTTGCTACAGGTGCTTGTTCAGGAGCTACAGGAGCTTTTACATCTTCTTTTTTGTCAGCTTTTGGAGCTTCGCCTGCCGGTTTGCTGATTTCTACAGTGTCTTTTTCAGGAGTTTTTTCTAATTTGATATTTTTTACGTTGTTAGGTAATTCGTTTTTCATAAATTCATCAACAGGCATTTGACGAACGCCGTTTTTATCTCCGTTTAGAGTAACGATTCCGTCTTTTTTTGTTGCTGAAATGTTTTCACCATCTTTAGTTGTGTATTTTACTGTTGTGAATTGTGGCAATTGTTGAGGTGCTGCCGCATTAATTGAGTCTACCATTTTCTACTTCCTTTCTTTGGGGTCTTCCCTTTGTATTAATAACTGTGAATATTATTTATTGATTAATTCTTTGATTTTGCTTAACTTTTCTTAATAAATATCTGGAGCTTTTGGAGTTTTTGCCCATTTTTACCTTTCTTTTTTGATTATTTCAAAAGCCATTTGTTTTAAAAGGTCGATTTTTTCTTGGAACATAAAATTCTTATTTTCTTTTACCAAATCCCTTTTATCAATCGGAATGTGCTTTTTGTTTAAGCGTTTTGCAATTTTTGCCTGCATTTGATAAGCATAATGTTCTGATAACAGACTGTATCTTGCATCTTGCAAATAATCAATTTTGTCTTCTGTCGGCATCCTGCGTAAAAAGTTGTGAACCTTATTTCGCACTTGCCTTATTATGTATGCTTTATCCTTTTTCCCCTCCGGCATTTCTATATTGTATAAGAAATTGTCGTAAAATCTGTTATATTTATTGGTATATAGCCCATAATTTGCCATTTTCTGATTTCTGGCGAGGTATTTGGGGTGGAATAATTGGTCTGCTACATGTAAAAATTCATGCATTATTGTAGTCAATTCTTCCACTCTAATTTTATTCTTAATACTATCAATGTCAAGTGTTGTTTTGGATATAGCACCTGTAAATTTGGAATAAGTTATATCGCTTCCGCCGTTAAAGTCTCTGTCATCGTTTTTTCTGACTAATATTTTGACTTTTTTACCTAAAACTTTGTCTACCGACTCTTGGACATCTTGAATTGTCGCACTTCCTTTTTTGAACTTTGGCAAAAGGTCATCATAGAGTTTTTCGGTTAGTTTTATTGCATTGTTTTGCCTTTGAGCAAAAGACCCTTGAACTTTAGTGTATGGCAATTTTACATGGGGTGATAGTTTATTTAGCATGTTTTTAATAAGTTTGGACATTAAATTTTTTGCTAGAATTGAGAAAAAAATAAATTAATGCTAACATAAATTTATGATTGAACTAATGATATTATATGTTTTGCTTAATCACGATTTGACGATGTATGCCATTCATAAAAGGATAAAAGAAAACTTTTTGGCATATACAAATCCGAGTTTTGGTGCGATAAAACCTGCTCTTGTGAGGTTAGAAAAACAAAATTACATAACGTCAGCGAAAGTTATGTCAGGTGGTGGCAAATTGTCTATTTTCTACACCATTACAAAAGATGGGTTAAAAGAATTGAAAAAACTTTTGCTAAAACCACTGTCTCAAAATCCGTTGCAATTTATGTCTGATGCCAGGGTTAAAATCTCTTGTTTATCATTCTTAGATTCAGAAGCTTGCGCGGAAGTTTTGTTTGACTTGAAATCAAATGCCTTGCTACACTTGGTTAATGCAGAAAATATTTTATCAGATGAGTATACCCCTTTGACTTTTTACCAAAGGATTGTTCTTGATAATTCAATTTGTGAATACAAAAATTTTATTTCGATGATAGAAGGTTTGGAAAAAGATAATGCCGGCAATAGTAAATAGTGTAATATCAGGCTCAATAGCCGAAGAGTTAGAAATTCAAAAAGGGGATGAACTTCTTTCTGTTGACGGCAACAAGTTGCAGGATATGATTGATTACAATTTCTATATGAAATCGGAATTGATAACTATTGAAATAAAAAAAGTCGATGGCGAAATAGAAGAAATCGAGTTAGAAAAAGATTATGATGAAGATTTAGGTATCGTATTTGAAAGTGCGGTTTTTGATAGGATTAAACCTTGTTTGAATCATTGTGTCTTTTGCTTTGTTGACCAACAACCAAAAGGGTTGCGCGATACTTTGTACATAAAAGATGATGATTACAGACTTTCTTATTTGCAAGGAACATATATCACCCTGACAAATTTGACTGAAAAAGACAAAGACCGAATTAAGCGTATGCACTTAGGTCCGTTTTATGTTTCTGTTCAGACAACAAATCCTGAATTGCGCGTAAAAATGCTCAGAAATCCAAACGCAGGTAAAGCTTTAGAAAATTTGAAATGGTTCAGGAAAAACAAAATTCCGTTCCATGCTCAAATTGTTTTGTGTCCGGGGCTAAATGATGGCGCGGAACTTGAGAGGACTTTATCTGATTTAGCCGAATTAAAAAATACAGTTTTATCAACAGCGATTGTGCCTGTTGGGATTACTCAATTCCGACCTGATGGAGAATTAAAACGCGTGGATAAAAAATGTGCGGTTGAAACGGTTGAAATATCTTCAAAATACAAGCGTGTATGTTGCTCTGATGAGTTTTTCTTACTCGCAGATAAACCTATTCCGCCTGCAAAATATTATGGCAGTTTTTGCCAGCTTGATGATGGCGTTGGCGCGTTGAGAATGACTTTAGATGATTTTAATAAACGTAAATTACCAAAATCGGTTTCAAAACCTTATAAAATGGTGTTTGCGTGTTCTTATGCTGCGAAAAATATGTTAGAAGAAGTTGCGGCAAAGTTAAATAAAATAAAAAATCTGACAGTTCAGGTTTGCCCTGTCAAATCAAACTATTGGGGACAAGATATCACCGTTGCCGGTTTGATTACGACAGATGATTTAATTAGAACAGTCAAAGATGTCGAGTGTGATGTTGTTGTGATACCTTCTGTAATGTTGAGACCTTATACAGAAGACTTTTTGGATGGCAAAAATTTAACTTACGTAAAAGAGCAATCTAAAAAGAAATTTTATGTACAACAAAACATCTATTCGCTTGAAGAAGTGGTGAACTTGGTTTGGGATGTGTAATTACGGTACAGGGTCGTAGCCTCCGGGGTTGCCGGGGTGACAGCGACAGATTCTTTTTATTCCGAGCCATCCACCTTTTAGCACGCCGTATTTTATGATGGCTTGTTTTGTGTACTCAGAACATGTCGGATAGAACCTGCAAACAGAAGGTGTGAATTTTGAAAAATATTGATAGATTTTTATTAGCGTTAATAATATTTTTTTCATTTGCTTTTTGTTGATTGTGACGACTCAAGTTTTTAAAACTTACTTAGTCGGTAATATAAGCCTCACCAATTGTATCAATAGCCTCAACCTTGATATCTGTAATTAATTCAGAGTATGAAATAACAACAACTGTTGGAATGTGGCGCTCTAACAATTGATATAGTGGTAATCTGATTCTTGGAGAGCATAATACTACAGGTTGTCTTCCGCAAGTTTGGTGAGCTCTTAATAGAGTAGTTGCTGTAGTTTCAATCAGTTCTTGTACTTGAACAGGGTTAAGTAAAAACATTGTACCAAGCTCTGTTCTTTGGCAACTGTCATCCAAGGTTTTTTCCCATTCAGGAGACAAGGTCAGGGCGTATAATACCTTGTCATCTTGAACGTTAGCCAAACATATTTGACGACCGAGTGCCGCTCTTAATCTTTCTGACAATATATCAGGTTCTTTTGAAAATCTTGCGTAGTCGCAAAGTCTTTCAAACACAAAGATAATATCTTTGATAGAAACTTTTTCGCGGATTAAGTTGACAAAAATCTTACGCAAATCACTTGTTGAAATAATTGTCGGAACAAGGTCATTAACAAGTGTTGGGTCTTGAGAACGTACAAGTTCCATAAGTTTAAGTACGTCAGTTTTTGTCATAACTTCATCAACGTGTTTTCTTACACATTCTTGAAGGTGAGTAACAATAACATCCGTTGCATCAACCGCGGTAACAAGTCTTGCTGATTTTGCATCTTCTTGCGAAATCCAGTATGCCTGAGTTTGATATGTTGGGTCGATACCGATAATCGCATCTTCAGGCACTTCTTTTTTCATAGAATCCCATTGGTCAGCAATTACCATGAATTTCCCCGGATAAACATAACCTGTGGCAACTGTATTACCACGGATGGAAATCATATATTCATTGGCATCTAATGCGGATGAATCCATAATTCTTATGTTTGGCAAAATATAACCAAGTTCATCCGTTACCCTTTGACGTAAGGCTGCAATTTTTGCAAGCAATTGACCTTCTTGGTCTGGGTCAGCAATTACCAACAAGTTTGAACCGACTTGCAAACTCAAAATATCAACCCCTAAACGTTCATACATTCTGTTAGGGTTTACCAAGTCTTGCATGTTTTGTCTAACGTTTTCAAGTTGTCCCAACTGAGATTGAACATCTGCATTGATTAAAACTTGGAAACCTGCAACAAATAATGCTACTGCAAATATAAAAAACGGTAACGGTGGCAAACCTGTACCTTGCCAAAACGGAGTATGACCTGTTATGCCAAGCAAAACAAGGAATGCTGCAGCGAAGAACAATGCATAGGGTTTACTTGTAATTTGGGCGGTGACATCTGTACCTAATGAAGGGCTGGCAGCTGACGCACGTGTCATAAAGATACCTGCGGCAATTGACATCAAAAGTGACGGAACCTGAGATGCCAAACCATCACCGATTGTTAATACAGTGTATTTAGAAACCGCGTCACCAATTGCCATCTGGTTCATAATACAACCAACGCACAAACCGCCGATAATGTTAATCAGTACGATGATAATACCTGCGATGGTATCCCCTTTTACGAACTTCATGGCACCATCCATTGAACCCATCAAACTTGACTCTCGAGATAAATCTTCACGTTTTTTCGTCGCCTCTTCCGGAGATATCAAACCTGCGTTAAAGTCCGCATCGATTGTCATTTGTTTACCAGGCATGGCATCTAAGGCGAAACGTGCGGATACTTCGGCGATACGTTCAGCACCTTTGGTAATTACCATGAACTGTACAACTGTGATAATCAGGAAGATTACACCTCCGACAATCATGTTACCACCTGTTACGAATGTTCCAAATGCGTGAATTACTTCTCCTGCCTCACCTTTTGCAAGAATCAAACGAGTTGATGCAATTGACAGAACCAGTCGAAACATTGTACCAACCAAGATGATTGAAGGGAATGATGACAGTTCCAATGTCTTTTGAACATACAAGGCGAACATCAAAAGAACAATACCAAGTGTGATATTTAAGCAGATACAAATGTTGATAACCCAGTTTGGTAATTCTACCAACAAGATAACCAAAAGAAACAGTACAAAGACTGCCATTAAAAATTCACTTATAGGATTACTACTGTTTCCTTCAGGTGCTGCCATTAAATTTCTTTTAATACCTCGCTAATTACTGCCAATTGGGACTCGATTGTCGCATCAATAACCCCATTTGTCGTTGTTAATATACATCCGCCTTCCATAATACTTTCATCAGGAATAATATATATTTTAGCCTCCAAGCCTAAAGAGCTTGATACTTCCGGCAAATCTTGTTTCAGCATAGGTGCTTGTGCAGGATTTACCTTTACTGTAATTTTTGTTTCTTCTTTAGAAAGCCCCTTCATAATATCTTTGATGTTATCTAAAATAATTTCAGGGTGTTCTATGGTTTCTTTTTTAATGATTTTTTTTGCAATATCAAAACTGATTTCCAAAATATCAGGTGCAATGTTGTCATAAACTTCTTGTTTTGCATTGAAAAATTCTTGTATTGCAGATTTAACAGAATCAATATCGTCTTTTGCTGCTTGCAAGCCGTCTTGATAACCTTCTTTTGCTGCCGCCTCTTTAATTGCTTTAGCCTCTTCTTTAGCACGAGAAATCAAGTTGCGGTCATCTATTCGTCTAAAACCTCGGCGACGGTCTCCTCTTCGGCGCTCTTGACGTTGTTTGAAGTCAATATTATCCAAGTTAAAAAGGTCGATATCTTTTTCTTCATCCGTTTCTAAAGATTCGACTACCTTTTCTTCCTGTTGTACCGGAACTGTCTGCTGTTCCTCTACTCCCTCAGTCTGTTTTGTTTTTTTCTTTTTGATAATCATGATTTGATATCATTATACACCATTAGCTAGGTGTGAGGCAACAATACTTGCAACTTTAGGTGGCATTTTGTCATAATATTTGCCCTCAATTGCGTTAAATACAAGGCGTTTAACTCCCATACGCTCTCTAATCAAGATTGTATCTAAATCTTTACTTGAATATTTAGAGGCAAAGTGACGAAGTTTCATAACAACTCTGTTTGGAGCCATATCTGTAGCTTTTGGCAAGTTCGTTTTTATTTCTTGAAGACAGCGCAAAGCATTTGCCGTACCTACTCTTTGAGCCAAATCAGGTACTCTCATATATTTGATAACGGCTTGAGCATCTTCAGGGTCAAATTTGTTTAATATAGTTTGAACTCTGTCTTGATTCATTTTCTTAAATAACATTGCAACAGTTGCAAGTTTAAGAACTTTAGAGTCAACTTTTGGAAATTCATAAGGTTCAGCACCGTTTTCGCCTTGAGCTGCAGGTATTCCTTCATTATTCAGTTGAACTTGAGCAGCTTGTGGGTCTTGGACATTTTGTTGCTGCATTTCTTGCGCCATTCTGTCCATATTAGATTGAGATGCCGCGTATTCCATCAAGCCTTCATCAATTGCACCTTTGTTTTTCAACTCGGTAATCGCATCGACGTAGGTCTTTTTTACGTGGTGTTCAATAAGTTCAAGGATTTTGTCATGCGGTAAACCTTGAGAGAAAGTTTGTTTGGCAATTTCAAAAATGGTGTATGCAATTTTTTGCATAACTCCATCCCAATATTGTTGAGGAATTCCTGAACGAATAACGTCAACTGATTTGTGAAATGACCATTCTGCAATAATCTGAGTGATAGTAACAGCTTGGTCTGCGTTAAAATTAAGGTTTGGGTCTTCGGCTAATGCCTTACCTGACAAAAGTGCAAAGTTACCCAAAGTATTTATCACGTATTGTTTTTGAACATCCGTAAAGTCTTGCGGTACAAGTTCTTGCGCTTGTGCTGCTAAGTTTTGGGCAAAATTTTCATAATCAAAATCTTTTGTCGCCATTATTTATTGACCTTCCTTGTTTGAACCTTCTTCAATCCAACTCTTAATTTTGTCTGCCGAATCTTCTGTTATTTCATTTGAAATGCTGTCTAGAGAATCAACAAGCAAGCTTTCATCAAATTGCGGTATTGCAACTTTTTGTTGTTGATTTATCAAATCTTGTGCCAATTCAGATTGTCTTTGTGTCAATTGGCTTGCGCGAGAATTGATATCATTAAGTTGTCTTTCTTGTTCCATTGCTTTTTGTCGAAGATTTTCAACTTCCATTTCGTTTTCTTCTCTAATACGTTTAACTTTAGATGAAATTACCTTAAATACGATAATCAAACCAAGACCGCATAACAACAATGCTAACCACCATGGGTTTCCTGATTCGTCAACTTTTGGCAAGTTTTCTTGACGTTCAGGTGTTAAATAAGGGTCGTTAGAATTTGAAAATGCAATAGAAACATTGGCTGCAGAAACTTTAGGACTTGCTGAACGCGCAATAAGTTCTTTTAATTCTTCAATTGTTGTATCTGCAGGTAGATTATTTCTATCAATAGTAACCGCGATTGATATATCCTCAACTACCCCAGGTTTAATATATTCATTTGTTTGAGTTTTTGTTACGCCATATTGGGTTTCTGTAGCCTGACGAGAATAATTTCTGTTTTGGCTAGAATCAGTTCCGCTTGTTGGTAAGCCGTTTGGCAAATATGTACTAACTGCATTTATACCTTGTGATTGGTCTTTTGTTTGGTCGCCCAAACCTTCTCTAAATGATTGCTCTGAAACTGATGCTTTTTTGGTTGGGTCATATTCTATTGAAAATTTTTCAACAGGAGCTTGTCTTAAAAATGTGCTGACAGTTGCGACATAATTCCCCGGACCAACTAATCGGTCTAACTGTTTAGAAATTTTTTGTTGCATGTATTTGTCATTTTCTTCCAATTTTTGGAGCATTTCATCTTCTGCATTCATAACACTATGGTAAACATTCCCGTTAGTGTCTGTGATTGCAATATTTTCTGCTGTCAAACCTGAAACACTGCCTAATAACAAGTTTGTAATAGCTTTAACTTTTAATTGGTCAAGTTTTTCGCCGTTTGGTAGAACAATTTGAACAGTTGCAGTTTTTGGCTTTTGTTCATCAAACATGGTTGTGTTTTCAGGAATTGAGATAAATACTGTTGCGTTTTGAATTGGTGGAATTTTTTTGATAAGTCTTGCCAGTTCACCGTTCATTGCACGTGCAAGACGAATTCTTTTATCTTCTTTAGTTGAAGTAAAATCACCTTTATCAAAGATTTCAAGACCTACGTTTTGGTCAACCAAACCACTTTGAACAATTGCAATTAACGCGTTATCCCTATCAGTAACGGTACATTTTTTAGTTAATGTAGAACAATTGTTTTTGTTTAATACAAGTTTTGATTTTGTACCATCAAGTTGACGTTCTACCGTTATACCTTGTTTAGCTAAAAGTGCTTGGATTTCTAATGCTTTACCCAAGTTATCGGTAGTTAATAAGTCAACGTTAGCTGCTAATGGTTCAGAACCGACAACATCTGCCTTGTTGTCTCCGCCACCGCTGTTTGCTGCAAAAATCGCGCCAACAATAACCAGTACAATAACTAGTGCAACCCCACCAATTATTCCATATAATAAAGGTTTATTTTCTAAAATTTTGCTAAAATCCATCTGAAGTCCCGTTGTCTGAATAATAAATTGTAATTAGTATTTCCCTAATAAAGGCAGTTTATACTGAAATTTGAGAAACTCTATCGTAAGCGTTGATTACCTTACCAACGATTTGAGTTGCCACATTTACGCTAATTTCTGATTTTGCCATCGCAGTCATTACGTCATGAATATCAACATTTTGATTTCCTGACATAACGTCTTTTAGCAAGTTATCCGGCGCATTCATTTCTGTATTCAAATCTTCCATCAAGCCTGTAAATACTTGTTTAAAGTTAGGGCTTTCGGTTGATTCTACTCTATCCATACGCATACTTGGCATCTTAGAACCGATACCTGTATCAAATTTTGTATGTTGGATTCTTGAAGCTAAATCATATTGTGGAAAATTGCTATACATACTACTACCTCTCTATTTCATATTACCTATTTTATTTGACTTTTTCAACTTAATTTACAAAAAATCAATCAATAGGTGTACAATGCATTGCTTTAGGGACTTTTTATACTTCATATTTAATAATATTTTTTGAAAAATCAAACTGATTTGTTTTGAAATTTTTCTTGTATAATATTTTTGTAATTAGTGGAGGGGATATGGATAAAACTTTTTCAGGTGAAATAAATTTATTAAAAGCGTTAGCTATTATGCTCGTTGTTTCAGGGCATTTAGAGTTTTCTATATTTGGAATGTTTCCGCCATATTCTTTTCAGTTGTCGTTGTTTTTCTTTATTTCGGGAATGTTATTTAAAGATAAATATATAGATAATGTCTCAGAATATTTTTTAAGAAGAATTAAATCACTTTTAGTGCCGTATTTTTCTTATGAAGTAGTTTATTTGCTGATTACCTTGGCGCTAGTTCCTGTTATTGGTGAATTTTTCGGAGCAACTCCTAGTTTGAAAAACTTTTTCATAACTCCGTTTTTGAACGGTCATCAATTGTTTTTGTGTGCTCCGTTATGGTTTGTTCCGCAATTGTTTATAACATTAATTGTATTTCTGTTTTTGATGAGAGTGTTAAGACCTATAGAAAATAAATATATTCATTTGGCATTTTTTGCATTGTTAGGACTAACAGCCATTCCTGTTTGGAAATACACCCCTGTGCACACTCCATTGGCGCTTGTTGGTATGCGTACGGCATTTTCTTTATTCTTTGTTTATTTAGGTCATTTTTATGTAAAACATATCAAAGATAACTACAATATTTTTACTCCGCAATGGTTGGGCGGAGTTATTTTAATTCAGTCTGTTTTGTGGCTATTCAACAGAGATTTTGACCCTGTGCATGGTATCGGATTATCTTATGTTTTGGTTTGGGGAAGATTTGACCAACAAATTATCGTTCCGATATTCACTTCTATTACAGGTATTTGGGTATCATTGCTTTCAGTCAAATTGTTGTATCCGTATTTGAAAGATGTGAAATTTTTACAACAAATGGGTAAAGTGACCTATCATATTATGGCAAATCATTTGTTTGTTATGTATATGCTAACTTTGTTGTTATTCAAACTCACAGGTACTCCGTTATCTGCAAAGGGTGATAAGATTTATTCTATTTTTGACCCTGTTCAGACAACATACTTATACTTTGTTGTTGTTATGGTTGCGACAACATATTTTGGAGTATTTCAACAGTTTATTTGGAAGAAAATCTCTACGGCAATTTCAACCAAACTACTGCATAAGGATACATAAGCAATCTTGTCTTTTTATCCTTTAGAGATACTTTCAGTTTGTATTCATCATCTGTTAGTACATTTTTAAGATAAACATTTTCTTTGTTTTTCAAAGATTTTAGCAAAACTTCTTTTGGTAAATCAATTTCTGCCGTACAGCGTTTATTGGCAAGATTGTTTACTATCAAATATTTTTCGCCTTTATAACTTCTGATATATGCAAAGATGTATGGTTTTTCCGTCTTTAAGATTGACAATGTTCCACGTCTTAGTGCAGGAATTTCTTTTCTTAATTCAATCATTTTTTGAACTTTGTGGAAAATTTTACCGCTATAAGTTTTAGTGGTCGTTGTTGCATCATAGAAAGCTTGTTTTGTCAGAGTCCCTCTGTTTATGTCACGACTATCAAAGAAAGATAGCAATTTTATCTTGCTTTTGAATTGTTTTTTCTTTCGCAAATCAGCACTTTTTTTAGCGTTGTCAAAATTGTTTTTTGCTCCGATTTCATCGCCATAGTAGATTATCGGAATCCCGGGCATTGATAAAAGTACGGAAAATGCCATCTCTATGTGGTCGTGGTTTTCGTCAAGGAAATTTGCCATTCTGCCTGCAACTCCAAAGCCTTTTCTAAACGGTGCACCTTTTGGCTCAAGTGCATTGTAAATCAACTCTCGCATTTCAGGTGTTACCATCTCAAGGGTTAATTCATCGTGAACCCTTAAAAATGTAGCCCAACTTGCAGATTCAGGAATCGCAGGAGTTTGTTTTACAGCCTCTTTAAAATATTTGCTGTCTTCTGTTATAAAACTTGCCCAAAGTGCAGGCATGTACGGAAAATTGTATGCGATTTGAACTTCGTCCGTCCGTTTAAAATCTCGAGTTTGTCCATCAACTATAGTTTCTGATTTTCGTTCCGTGCCAAAGTAAGGGATAACATCTTTTGGCAATTGGCACGCTTCGGCTTGCAAAACCGTTCTTGGTGCTACAGATTGCAAATAAAGGCTCAAAATTTTTATAATAGAGTGAGTTTTAGGCAAATTCTCGGCATTTGTGCCATTTTCTTTTATTAAATAAGGAATGGCATCTAATCTAAATATATCAACTCCCAGATTTGCCCAGTAGTTAAGAGTTCCCAAGTTATAATATAAAACTTCCGGATTTTTCCAGTTTATATCAAGTTGGAACGGATAAAATGTGTGGTAAACGTAGTAATCTTTCCCCTCAATTGTAACTTTGCGGTAATTGTTTTCTGTAATTTCAGGGAAAATAAGACGTCGTTTGCTTATACTTCCGTCTTCTTCTTTGTATTCAACAACAGTGCCCAATTTAGGGTCGACATATTTTGTGTATTCAGGCATGGTCTCTGTTGTTACGAAGTAATTTAGTTTATCAATATCCCCTTTTTGAGCTTGTTGGAACCATTCGTGCTGGTCTGAAAAGTGATTTAGTACAAGGTCAGCTTTTATGTTGAAGCCTTTTGACTTAGCCTCTTTTACAAACGTTTCAAATTGCGGTTTTCCACCTAAATCTTTTCTAACATTTTGTGGATTTTTTACGTCAAAACCTGCATCTTCCATCGGAGAATCCGCAAAAGGTAGCATATATATTGTGGTCACTCCGAGCTTTTTCAAATAATCAAGCATATTAACCGTATCTTTGAACTGGTTTGGCTTGTCAGGAGTTACTGTCCCAAATTGGTCAACGTAAAACATATAAATTATTTCATCTTTGTACCAATCGTTTGGGCGCGTCAAATCGTCTTGTTTCAAATTTTGAGGACGTTCGGATTTTGCTTTTTGGGCAATTTCAACAATTTTGTTATAAATTTCATTTGTTTGGTCTGCTCCATAAACTTTTGAAATTTCGGATTTTAATTCTTTTTCAAGCTTTGGTGAAATTACTTTGGGTTCAGGTGCTATAGTTTGTTCAGAAAGTGTGCTTTGCTCATTTTGAGTTGTTAAAATAGGAGCATCGACTTTTTCTTGTGCCTGTATCGGATTTGCTGTAAGTATTGCAAAAACTAAACCTACAATTGCTAAATTAATCAATTGTTTTTTCACTTTATGTCCTCCCTAAAACAAAAATGTTGAAATTTTATCTTTGTTCTTCCAATTCTTTTCTGATATCGTCAACAGAAATTCTTACAATTGGTGAATTTTCATCTTTTTTAAGCACACAATTTTTTATCCCTGATTGAACGATGAATCTTTTACACAATATACAAATAAAATTGTGACCCCAGATGTAAATAGTTCCATCTTTGCAGCGGTCTTGTCCTGCTTGAATTATCGCGTTTTGTTCGGCGTGGATAGAACGACATGTTTCATATTTTGTGCCGGACGGTATGTTGTTTTTTATTCTGTAACATTCTCCGCGTTCAGCGCAGGATTCCACTTTTGAAGGTGTTCCATTATATCCTGTTGCTTTAATTTTCTTGTCCTGACCTACAATAACCGCGCCAACTTGTGCCCTAATGCAGTTTGAGCGAGTTGCGCATGTTTTTGCCAAATCAAGAAAATATTCATCCCATGGTTTAATTTCCATTTTATAAATCCTTAATATTTGTTGTTTCTTAATCCTGTTGTAATGATTGAAATGTTGTATTTATCTGCAAGTTTTGCAATTTTACTTGAATTTGCACCGTCTCCTGCTTCAATAATCAAGCCGATACGACCTTGGATTGCAGCATTGATGGTTTCTTCGTTTTCAATAACTCCATCAACTGCCAAAACTGCATCTTTTGAATTTTCACATGCTATATCCATTGCAAATTCTGCGGTTTCAATACCGTTTGTTCTGCCTTGAACAATTGCTTTTACCGCTAAATCTTTTGCGATAACGGCAGATTTACTTTTTGTATATTTAGAAACTTTCCAAGCGAAAATCGCATCTTCGGCTTGTTGTTGAGTCGGCTTAGTTTTGCCTGCAACTTTGAATGATGATTTTGTAAGTTTGCTCAGATTTTGTTCTTGGATAAGGTAGCCAAATGGTGTAACTTTGATATCAGCAGCCGTGAAACCTAAGATTTCTTGTAAGGGGCTTTTTATTTGTATAAGGTTAGCCTCGCTGTTTGATTTTAAATAGTCCAAAGCCTCTTTTGAGTATCTGATTGCGATTATGTTTCTTACGTTCATAGCTTTTAATTGTTTTGCAACATCAAGAGTTAATTCTTTGCTGAATCCGATTGTGCCGTTTGTAACAACAGTTGGGTCACAGTCGACAATTTTTTCAAAAGCGTTTTCAATAGAACTTCCTAAAGCTACAGAACATAAATGACTTTCTTTTGCGATTGCTGTTGCGTTTACGTCGAAAAATTCGGCTAAAATTTCAACAACTTTTGTCAAATTCAAATAGTCAATATATTCAAGTACATTGTTTTCGTTTAATATTTCATAATCCAAACCGTTTTCTACAGGTGCGATAGCTGCATCTTGAGATACGTTTGCACCAAAAGGTAATTCTTTAAAATCTTTTATTTCTATTGTTTCCATAATATCCCTCACTTTTGAACCGATATTAGCATAAACGATTGATGCTATCAAGTTAATATATCTTAAACTAATTCCTGTTCTTTAGTAAATTTTTCTTGATAAATTAGCATGTCTTTTATATTATATTTATGAAGTTTAAAACAATAATTTAAGAGGAAAAGATGGCAATAAACAATATGAATGACGGAGTAGGAAAAAAGATTGTAGAAGCTTTAAAAATGCAGTCAGCAGAACATTCAGACGGTGAAGTTTTTGTTAATGAAGACCCTGAAATCACAGAAATTTCTGAACCGGTAGAAGATGTTGTTCAAATTCCTGCAGTTGAAGAAACTCCGATTGCTCATGAAAATAATGTTTATACTCAGCCTGTTTCAGATTTGCAAATGAAAGTTCAATCACAATTGCAATTCCAAGCTGCAACTCAGCCACAATTCCAATCAAATATAGATAATGCTTTTAATCAAAGTTTGGCTCAAAATTTGGGCACTCAAGCTTTTGAACAAGTTCAGGATGATTTTGATTACCCTGCAAATGTTGCCGTTTTAAAACAACTTATTGCAAAACTTCCGGCAGGTGTTTCAAAACAAACAGGTGCATTGATTATTAAGCAAACAATGGAAGCTCTCGGCATTTCTATGGGCAGTGTTTTGCAAGAGGCAAAACAAGTACAGGAAACTCTTTTGAATAACGCAAAAGAATGTCAAAGCAGTGTGGTTGAATACCGCAAACAAATTGGTATTCTTGAGGCAAGAGCTCAACAATACCAAAAGCAATCTGCTGTTATGAATGACATTATCAACTTATTTATTCAAACTCGCTAATTAAGAGATGTTATAAGAGAATGAAGATTTGATGTTAGCATCAATCATTGAGTTACAAGATTCGATTTCTTGTGCGTATTCTTTGATTTGAAGTTCAAGAGTTGATTTTTGTCTGTCTAATTTTTCTTCGAGTAACTTTAATTTGTATTGGCGCTGTTGAAGTTTCTTTGCAATCAAACTGTCAGCCTCGTAATCCGTACCAATCTGAATAAGATTGTTTGCAGAGTTTTGAGCTGTCATTTTAGCTTGGGTTATTAATTGCAGTTTCCACTCAGCAGTTGACTTCTGCATCATTAAATATCGTTTTCTGATTATTGCGATAAATAAACCCATTTTACTTTCCGCCTTTACCTTTTTTGGTCTAAGTGAGACCCTTTCAAGAAGTTATGTTGGCTGTTTTCGGCTATCAACTGTTCCATCTTGTTAAGCTGGTGTCGGTGATAATTTAGCCTATACTGTGCCATTTTTAATTTCTTTTTAACTGTCAAAAAATCTTTGATTCCTTCAACTATTTGGTTCATAATAGACTGTATCGGATTCTTTCTGATGAAATAGTTTTTGGTATAGATTAAGAAATCTGCGATTCTTTTAAGGTATAGCTCCAGAGTTTCTCGAAACATTTTGCTCCTTACACTTTGAACCTACATATATTTAAAAACATTACATTACAAAATATTGATAAATTTTTAAACATGACGTAATATTTCTTAATATTTGGTTCGGTCATAGTTGTACATAATAATATACGACAAAATTTTTTATATCTTTAATTAATAAATGAAGGATAGACCATTTAGTCTATCCTTATTATGTTTTCTATAAGTTTTGAATAGCTTTACTGTCGCTATCGATACCTTCTTTGAGCATTTTCTTTGCGACATCTCCTTGGGTATCAAGCATTTTGCAAACCGTTTCAATGTTACGAACTTTAGTCGAAAGAATCGTATCTGCGTTTGCTGTGATATTTCCTGTTACGTTTTGATAAGCTGCCAATGCTGCAGATGAAGTACCTTGCATCAAGTTACCAAGAACGGTTGTACCTGCTCCATATACACCCAAATAAGGTGATACGGCGGTTAAGATACCGCCAAAACCTGAAATACAACTTGCAAAAGGCATAACGATGTTTGATGCGATTTTACCTAAACCTGAACCGCTGCCGATACCGTAAGCTGCTGCACTTGTGATATCTGCAAGACCGCTTACGCTTGATGCGTATCCGGTTGCTGTTCCTGATGTTGAAGTTCCCCAACCATTAAGTATTGAGGATGCCCCGCCAGTTGTTAATCCGTAAATTGAGTTAATTGAGGCAGCTCCACTTGGAAATCCTGAATAATTGTATAAAGAATCTGTTCCGTAAGCTGTTCCGTTATTTGCTTTTGAATAGTATGAAGTACCTGCAATATTCATTGTTTCAGAACTTCCGAATACTGTAGCAAAAGATGATGGCGCAAGTAAACTTGCCAAATTGTAAAGTAAACCGCCTGCTGATTCAAAACCTGTACCTGTTCCGCTACCTGAAACAGTCAAGTCTCTTAATCTGTCGTAGGTTTCCCACATTTGAGCTTTGGCTGCACCGCTTGCATCGCCGAATCTGTTTGCTATTACCAAGTTACTATCATTTTTATAAGACATTTTAACCTCGTTATCAGTTTTATTTTACTAGCTTTCAAATGTTTTGAATGTACTTTCAATGTTTTTAGAAATGATTTTGTGAACCGCATCCATTTCTGTTTGAAGTGCATTTTGTTCTGTATCAAGCGCCTTTAATCTCAATTCCAATGTTCTGTCTTCTGTTTGGATTTGTTCTGTTTTTGCGTTGATATCTTGAACTTTCTTTTCATAAACTTGTTGTTCGTAATTATATTGGTTCATTGCATCGTTATATGCGTTGTCATCGGTTACGCTTGTAGCTTTCAAATCATGAACTACACTTGAGCCTTCAAATTGAACAGACGTAGCTCTTCCGCTTGCATCATAATCTACGATTGCATATTTTGAAACTTCTTTATTTGTTGTTTGATAATCTGCGTAATATGAATGTAGTGCAGCAGTTTTATCTTGTAAACAAGCATCTAAAGAGTCAGTTGTTGAGGCTGTTTTTGATGCAAAATTTACTTTTCCGCTTGAATCTGTCCAAAAATAAATATTATCAAGAGCTGATGTCGTTCCATCATTTTTGAAACTGTTCCAATCTTTAGCTAATTGAGTGTCCGGCCAATCGTTTGCGATTTGGTCTAATTGTGCACTATAAGTACCCCAAGCCGCAGTTGAACTTGTATCTGTTCTATCAACAGTGTTCAAGCAAGAAACTTTTTTTGTACCAATCATATAGTAGCCTTCTGTTTCGCCTTCGCTTGGTTGAATGTATTGAACTTGCGGATTTGAATTTGTGTTACGGATACCTGTGTATTCTGAAACTTTTGAATAATAAGTTACATAAGAATTGTAGTGAATGCCGTCGCTGTCTGTGTAATCTGCATCTTGAATATTTGAGATTGTTTGAGATACATCACCGCTATCAAAAGTGTACTGAGTAGTTGTGTAATCTGTTGTACTTGGAGCTGTAGGAACTTCCATGCTGTACAATTGGTTCCACAATTCAGAGCTTTGATTAGAAAGAGCCATTCTGGCTTGGTTTATCTGTTGTCCTTCATATTCAACGTTTGTTTTTCTTGCGGCCAGTGAAATCCACCTTGCCTGAGATGCTGCCATGCCCATATATACAATCTCCTTCTAGTATGTGTGTTCTACCTTTTATTCTCGTTATAATGATTTTTTACAAATAGTCAATATAATCTGTTAAAATTATACAATATTTATTAAGTTTTATGTATCTGCTTTTATAAAAAATCAACCATGTAGTGTATTTTGGATGTATCTTTGGCTATCAAAAGTTGATTTTCTTTACAGATTTTTTATTTTTCTGTTAATATACTTATATAATTTGTATTTAAAGAAAGGTATACAATGAAATTTTCTTCATCGTTTAAAGTAGGAATATTGACGTTAGCGGCTTTAATTCTCTTGGTTGGTGCTGTGCTAAAGGTTAAAGGCAGAGCTTTTTCATCTGCAAAGAGAATTGAAATTCAATTTAAAGATGTTAATGGTTTGCGCCCTGGTGCTGGTGTTCAAATCATGGGTTTAAAAGTCGGTCAAGTCGAAGAAATTACTCCTGTTGTAAAAGGTGAAGACAGTTTTGTAAACGTGAAATTTGTAATCACAGACCCAACAGTACAAATTCCTCGAGCATCATCTTTTTCAATCCAACAGTCTGGTTTGATTGGTGAATTGTTCTTGGAAATCACTCCCCCTAAAACTTTAACAATATATATTCCAATGAAAGATAGTCATTTGTTATACAAAAATGACCCTGTTCAGATGAAGTTGAGTGAAAAATATTATGACGTAGGTTTGATTAAATCTGTTGAAGTTGTTTCAAGAGATTCTCTACCTTACAATTATAAGGATAATATTAAAACAAAAAGTGCTTATAAGGTTGAATATTTTATCAATCTCCCTGGGTTGGTGTTGCCTGAATTTATGAAAGGTTCTGCAATTGTTGAAGGTTCTGCTCACAAGTTGAGACTCGTTCCGCTTGATGAAATGCCGCTTGCTTACCCTCGTCAAAATTCACCATACACTATTATTGAGCCGATGAGATTATCTGACTTTATGGATTGGCAGTATAAAGCAGCTGAAACTTTGACCGAAACTAACAGAAAAGTAAATCAAATTTTGTCTGATGAAACTATCGCAGATTTGAAAAAGACAATTGCAAACTTAGATGCACTTACTGCTAAATCTAATGTAACTTTAGGCAAGGTTGACCAGTTGTTGGATTCTTCTCGCGGTGATATAGAACAATTGCTTGCTATGACTCAACAAGCAACCGATGATTTTTCTAAATTGTCTGCTAACGTTAATAATATTATCGGAGACCAACAATTTAAGAAAACTGTTATGTCTACAGCTGATTCGGTTGACAAGTTAGCTAAAAACTTGAATAAAGTCATGAACGCAGCCGATGCTGAGGCTACAGGTAAAAACTTGAAAATCATTGCAGAAAACTTGTCTCAAATCAGTGAGAGCGTAAACTCTATGACAAAAGATGATAAGTTGAAAAATCAATTAACAACGGCTATAACAAATGTAAATAATGCTATGTCAGAGGCTGCAACTGCATTAGATACGGTGAACAAAGTTAATCCGTCTAATCCAAATCAAGCATCTGATTTGCAACAAATCGTCAGTGATACTGTTGTAACAACAAATAATTTGAAAAAATTCTCAGAAAAATTGAATAAACGTTTCTTGTTATTCAGATTGATGTTCTAAGAGTTTAGAGAAGTTGTAAAATGCAAAATATAAAAACAAAAATTACACAAATGCACTATCAAAGGGATTCTAAAGGAGTCCTTTTTGATATTTTGAAATTCTGTTCATATTTTTACGGTTTTGGCAGTCGTATGAAAAATTTCTTGTATGATAATAAGATTCTAAAACCTAAGAAAGTGAATGCCTATGTGATATCAGTCGGCAATATGACAACTGGTGGAGTGGGCAAAACTCCTGTAGTATCTGAAATCGCAAAATATTTGGTGAACATTGGGCAACGTGTTGCAATTGTTTCGCGCGGATATGGCGGAAAACTTGATAACAGCAAAATTAATATGATATCAGATGGGACATCTATTTATTTTGATGCGGTACAAGCAGGGGATGAACCTTATTGGCTAGCTGAAAATACCCAAGGAGCTTATGTTTTCACTTGTAGAAACAGATATCTTGCAGCAAAAATGGCAGTTGAAAAATTCGGAATTCAGGTAATCATCCTTGATGACGGTTTTCAACACAGAAAATTACACAGAGATTTGGATATTGTTTTGATGGACAGTGTTAAGGGTTTTGGTAACGAGCATTTGCTCCCTGCAGGTCCATTGAGAGAAGGTCCTGAGGCGCTGGAACGAATTGATAAATTTGTTGTTGTTAGCAAAAGTGTAAAACATGACACGGCTGAGCGTGTTGCAAAAATTATGCAAAAACGCTTGAATATTCCAACCTCTGTGTGCTACACAGAACCTGATTATGTTTATAATATAAAAACCGGACAAAGATTGATGGAAGGCTTGGCTGTCACTGCAATGTGCGCGATTGGTCAACCTCAACAATTCTATGATTTTTTGTCTGATTATCAGGTTGTAAAAACAGTTACATTTGACGACCATCACCAGTATGCCCCGATTGATATTGTCGATATTTCAGGAAGTATTATCACAACTGAAAAAGATGCAGTGAAACTTGCGCGCTTTGACCGCGATAATATCTACGCCCTGAAATTAAAGACTGTTATTGATGTGGAAAATTTGTTGAAAAAGTAGAGACTATTTTGTCGAATTGAAGACATACATAGCGGCTCTACTTTTTGGTTGAGCGATTCCATCATAAATTAGTATTGGGTAAATATCAGTAATATCCTTTTTGTCTACAATGCAATCTCCTGAATCTGTGACGTTATGATATTGATTTTCTCCCTTGGTGCACTCAACTTCTTTATTCGGACCGGATGTGCCGTTTACATCTATCATTGCATAACAACCGTTCCCCATACCTGCGCCCTCTTCTCCTGCTCCGATTATACCTGCAGCAGAACCTATTGCTCTTGTGCAAGTCCTGAAATTTGAAGTTGAAATGCTTAAATATGCTGAAAATACTATAAGACTTCCGTCTTGTAATTGATATACCGGATTTCTATTTTGATAATTTTTGAAACTGTCTGCATTTTCAAAGTGATATGATTTAGGGTTATAGTTATTTAATTTATCTATACCTGAATAATATGTTACACCTTGCAATGTTCCGTTCAATAAAGAACAAATAGAATGTTGAGTTTCAGGGTCGTTAAGCGAGTTATCTGCATTGCATTTAGTGTCTATTCCTGCAAAATCAAAACCGTATTGCTCTTGTGACATCCTTGCAGCATTACTTAGTGTTGATATAACTTTTTTGAATTTGGCTCTATATTGCGCACCTTTAATATTCGCAAATAATGTAGGTATTGTCATAGCTGCCACTACGCCAATTATTCCCAGTGTAATCAATACTTCCGCCAATGTAAAAGCTCTACGATTTTTCATTTTTATTACCCTTTCTATATAAAATGCGAATATATTTTATTTATTCTTATATAATCTTGATTAATTCTATATCATGTGCGAATTATTGTCAAATATTCTTATTTTATAAAGTATCAAAATGTAAATAGATAATTTATGATTTATGCAAGGTGAAATATGGATATAAAGGTTTTATTAGGCAAGAGGATTAGAGAATATCGGCAAAAGTATGGAATGACTCAATTTCAGTTAGCGGAAAAGCTCGGAATTGACGATAAACATTTGAGTCGTATTGAACTTGGCAAAAATATGCCTCAAGCTGTTGTTATTTCTAAACTCGCAGAAGTTTTTAATATAGAACCGAAAAGTCTTTTCGAGTTTTCTCACCTTGGTGCAATTGACGATGTTAAAAAAGATTTGAATAAAATATTAGAAACTTTGTCGGATGAACAAGTGATTTTGACTTACAAATATGTCAAAACTTTTGTTATTTAGTGTTTTGTATATAATAAAATTATGATTGATGAAATAGTAAAAGGTCTTGAAGATGCGAAACAACCGCAGAGTGATTTTGTAAAACTTATGGATAATTTCAAAAATCCTTATCTTGTTTTGATTGCGTGTATTTTGAGTTTGAGAACGAATGATAAAACAACTTATCCTGCAACATTGAGGATGTTAAAACTTGCCGATACTCCTGAAAAGATGATGAAAGTCAAAGTTGAGGATTTAGAAAAAGCTATTTATCCGGTCGGTTTTTACAAAAATAAAGCAGGACAAATTATTGAATTATCTAAAATTATTGTTGAAAAATATAATGGCAAAGTTCCTGATAGTATTGATGAGATGTGCAAGTTCCGCGGAGTTGGGCGAAAAACAGCCAACCTTGTCATGTCTTTAGGTTTTAACGAGCCTGCAATTTGCGTTGATGTTCATGTTCATCGGATTTTTAACCGTCTTGGGTATATCAAGACCAAAAATCCTGAAGAAACTGAGTTTGCATTGCGCGAAAAACTTCCTAAAAAATACTGGATTCCGATAAATACCCTGCTTGTTACTCATGGGCAAAATGTTTGCAAGCCGATAAAACCTCAGTGTGATATTTGTCCGATTTCAAAATATTGTGCTAAAATAATTTAATAGTATAATACTGTCAAAAAATATTTTTACGTGTTTTATTATGTTTTGTAATCGGAGGTTTAAATTATGAAAGTTTCACCTATCACAGTCGGACAATATTATACAAATAGCGCAATAGATAATGCGTTGGAAACAGTTAATCAAGCTAAAGGAATTTTTGTTCCTTATGCTAAAAAATATGGTGTAACTGTTGATGTGGATAAAGCCGCAAAGATGGTATCACCTGATTTGTTGACTCCATCTATGCAGAAATTGGTTGATAATAATATTGTTGTATCAGTAAGAGACAAAAAGACCGGAAAAACAGGACTATCACTTGTTGGTGCTACAAAAGACAGTTTTATGCACTCAGAAGACAAGTTGGTCAATGTTTTGGATAAAAATGGCATAAAAGTTGTTACAACGAAGTTTAATCATGAAGATAATTTGTTAAGAACAATTTGCCGTGCTGTTGAAGGTTTGACTAAGTTTGTAAAAGGGTAGGCATAGGCTTTAGTGCTCAATTTGAGACCATGAAACGAGTTCAGGGTGACAATTGGGTTTGTATAAACCGATGCTTCTTTCATGAATGACAAGGGCGTTTAGCTGTAGGTCGGCTTTACTAAGCCGACAATATTTATATAAATAAGCGGCGGAGTTTTTTACAAAAACTCCGCCACTTTAAAATATTATTAATCTTACTACTTAACAACTTTTACAATTTCAGATGTTATATCTTTACCGCCGTAAAGTACAACACCTTTACTCAATACAACATCATAACCTTGCGCTTTTGCTTGTGTTTCGATTTGTTTTGAAATTGAAGCATCAATTGCTTTTAGTTTTGAAGCGTATTCTGATTCAATTTTTTCTTTTTTAGCTTGTAATTCTTTTGAATATTTTTCTTCTGCGGCTTTTTTCTTAGAAGAATCTGTAATGCTTGCTACATCTTTTCTTGCGTTTTCAATAAATTTTACAAGTTCTTCTGCCTTAGCTTGTTGTTCTTTTTTTAGCGCTTGAACTTGAGCTGATGATGTTACAACTTGTGGAACATCAACAACTGCCACTGTGAAGTCTTTTGCCATAACAGCAGAATTAAATGATAAACATCCTGCAGTCAATAATGATACTGCTAATAAACCTAAAGTTTTGTTCATAATGCATCTCCTTATAACTGGATTTATATTAACACAAAAGCATAAATAATGTATTGTCGTCCGTTTGGTTTATTTTTTTTGTAACATCTTTACATGATTTTAGGAATTTTGTATAATGGTAGGGTAGGTATAGGACTATATTATTAAATTTTTGTAACTAAATCTTAATAAAAGTTCAAAAAAGGTTTTTATTTATGTGCCATCGTAACACAATATACTTACATAGATATATTATTAGATATAAAATTAGATATACAAGTAAAATATAGAAGGTAATACAAGATGAAGAAGGTTAAGAAAAGTAATCAAATATTGGGAACGGTTTTGGCTGTTTCTGCTATCTGTGCTTTGTCAATTCCGAGTTGTAGTTCAAAAGCTTATGCTGACGGACCTAGTGGTGTTTCAGGTTCTATAAATGCCGGTTACGGTTATACTCACGGTATGGTTCCTGTAATGAATGAAGTCGGTGGCGCATCAATTCACGATAGTGATGTTATGAGATATGATAAAAACCGCCGTAGAGGTGAAGAAGATTATTATCAATATGAACAAAAACGTTACGGTACAGGCGGTTCTGCTGTAACGAATACTGCACCCCCAAATTCTATTCCTGACGCTATGAAAGCTACAGTTGATGAAATTGGTTCAAAAGGTGTGTATATTAACTCAATTGAAGTTTCACCTTCTGAAATCTTGACAAAAGAAGAAATTAATGGCGTTATCGGTCAATATGTTGGGCGTAATGTTTTTATGTCTGATATTCAAGCCGCAATCAATGCTTTAAATAATATTTACGCTGAAAAAGGTTATGTAACAGCAAGAGCTTATCTTCCTGAACAAACTGTTTCTAACGGAAATATCAGAATTGAATTAATCGAAAGTAAAATCGGTAATGTTACAGTTGTTAATAACAAATACACAACTGATAAATATATTTTGAAAAGAATGCCTGAAAAGCCGGGTGAATTGTTCGATATCGTTAATTTGGAACAAGATGTTTTGGATTTCAACAGATATCATGACGGTGTAAACTTGGCTGCTAACTTAAAAGCAGGTACAACTCCGGGGACTACTGATATTGAGTTGACCGCTCAAGAAACCTTCCCATTCCACCTTATCGGTATGATGGATAATGCAGGTCGTAGAAGTACAGGTCAATTGAGAGGCGGTCCTGCTATCGTTGCAGATAGTTTATTTCACCACAGAGACCAAATGACTGCAGGTTCATACTTCTCTAGAGGTGCTATCAGTCCATTCTTTGATTACAGTTATCCAATCAACAAAAAAGATGGTAGAATCGGATTTTCTTATTCTTCAACTTTTGCAAAAGTTATTAACGGTCAATATGATTGGATGGGCTTAAAAAGTAATTCATATTTGTACAGTTTGTACTATGACCAACCTATTGTAAGAACAAGAGGTTTTGAATTTAGAACATTCGCATCTTTGAGCTACAAACGTTCAAGAAGTTGGTCAAATTTGGGTAACTTGTTCTCACAAGCTTACGGTATGCCAATCGAAGACCCTATCAAAGATGTTGACCAAGTTACAAGTATCGATGTTGGTTTGAATATGAGAAAAGATACCAAATACGGTATTTGGTATTTGAACCAAAACGCATCAATGGCATTGCCTATTTTTGATAGTGAATCAAGTTACTTCAAATATTCAGGCGGAATCTTGAGATTGCATGATTTTTCTCATGGTGTAATCGGTCAATTACGTGGTAGTTACCAAGTTATTCCAAACAGTAAACACATTCCTTACTTAGACCAATTCCAAACAGGTGGTTTGGCAACGGTTAGAGGTTATTCTGAAGGTGTTATGCTTGGTAAGAGTGGTTACTTCTTCAGTGGTGAATTGATGTTCCCATTGTTGCCTCGTACAATTACAACAAAAGAAGGCAGAACAAGGTCTTTCATCGGAAACTACTTAAAAGGTGCTGTATTTGCTGATACTGCAGGTATATTCCCTTATGTTGGTGAAGATATCTATGGTGGAAGTTACTTCTTAGCATCAGTAGGTATGGGTTTAAGAGTTCAATTACCGGGTGACTTGAGTGCTCGTTTATATTGGGGCTATCCGTTGATTAACAACGCTTACGAACAACACAGACACATGGGTAGATTCCACTTTGAACTTACTTTGGAACCTGATTTGGATAACTTGTTGAGTAAACGTTCAACAAAAGCACAACCAGCTCCAGTACAGCCACAACCTCAACAACCACAATTGGCTCCAGTTGAACCTATCCAAAACAATTACGATGATATTAGACACTATGACTACTTGTTAGATGGTTCTGCTACAGCATTGTAATTTGAATAATCTTTTTGAGATATAATAATAAGCGGAAGAAATTATTTCTTTCGCTTATTTATTTGTGAGGTATGAAAAATGGGATGTAAATCAGTTTTTGTCACAGCGACAGGTACAGATGTCGGTAAAACCTATATTTCAGGTTTATTAGTAAAAAAAATGAGAGAATTTGGCTTGAATTGCGGTTATTATAAACCTGCGTTGAGCGGAGCAATAAAACAGCATGACGGTTCATTACTTCCGGGGGATTGTGATTATGTAGTCTCAACTTCAGGGTTAAATGTAGAGCCAGTTTCTTGCGTTTCTTATTGCTTTGAGGAGGCTGTTTCTCCGCATTTGGCAGCCGAAAGACAAGGTGTTAGAATTGATAAAAATGTAATAAAGGCAGATTTTGAAAATCGCACGCATTTGTTTGATTACTTGGTCGTAGAAGGTGCAGGCGGAATTACATGCCCATTTAATATGAAGGAAGAACAGCTTTTGCTCCCTGATATTATTAAATTTTTAGGCTTAGATATCGTTATTGTTGCAGATGGTGGTCTTGGGACAATTAATTCTGTTCTTTTGACTGTTGAATATGCAAAATCAAAAGGCTTAAATATCAAAGGTATAATTTTAAATAATTATGATGAATATAATTTTATGCATGTAGATAACAAATGCCAAATTGAGCATTTGACAGGAGTGAAAGTTATTGCAGAAGTAAAAAAAGGTGAAAAGGATTTGAATATCTCTGAACAAGATTTGCTCAAGATATTTGGTTGATAGTTGTATAAGAAAGAAGGTTAATAATGAATTGGCAGGAAGAAGATTTAAAATATATTTGGCACCCATGTTCTCAGATGAAAGACTATGAGACACTTCCGCCAATTGTAATTGACCATGCTAAAGGGATAAATCTTTATGATATCGACGGCAATTGTTATAAAGATATCGTAAGTTCTTGGTGGTGCAATTTGTTAGGGCACTGTAATCCAAGAATAAATGCTGCGATGAAAAAACAATTAGATACTTTAGAGCACGTAATTTTTGCGAATTTTACCCATAAAACAGCGATTACTTTGTGTCAAAGATTGATGGAGGTTATTCCGAAAGGTTTGTGCAAATTTAATTTCGCGGATAATGGTTCTGCGGCAATTGAAATGTCCATGAAAATGAGTTTTCAATACCATCAACAAACCGGTAACCCTCAGAAAAAGCGTTTTATGGCTTTGACTGATGCTTATCATGGTGAGACAATCGGAGCATTGTCTGTTGGTGCATGTGATTTGTATTCAGAAATTTATAAGCCGATTTTGATGGACGTTGTCAGGGTAGAAGGTCCTGATTGTTTCAGATGTCCTTATGGAAAATGTCGAGACAATTGTTCTTGTGAATGTTTTGAACATGCCGAAAAAACTTTTGAAAAATATGGTGATGAAACTTGTGCAATGCTTGTTGAACCACTATTGCAAGGCTCTGCAGGTATGAAAATTTATCCGCCATTGTATTTGACAAAATTAAGAGCCTTGTGTAATAAATACAATGTTCATTTAATCGCCGATGAAATTGCAACAGGATATGGTCGTACCGGAAAGATGTTTGCGTTTGACCATGCAGGAGTTTCGCCTGATATTATGTGTTTATCTAAAGGGCTTACTGGTGGTTATATGCCGATGTCAATTTGTGTAACGACCCAAGAAATATATGATGCGTTTTATGATGATTATGGCAAAGGGAAGGCGTTTATGCATTCTCACACTTATGCAGGTAATCCGTTAGCATGTTCTGCAGCGATTGAGGTTTTGAATATATTAAAAGATGAGCAAATCATTCCGAAAGCTGTAGAAAATGGCAAATATTTCAATAAAATCATAAAAGAAAAGTTTGAAGATTTACCTTATGTTGGTGAAGTTCGCCATATCGGATTAGTTAATGCAATTGAAATAGTAAAAGATAAGAAAACAAAAGAGGGTTATCCGTCAAATCTTCGTTTAGGGTATCAGATTTATAAAAAAGCGCTTAAAAAAGGCGTTTTGCTAAGACCTTTGGGCGACGTGATTTATTTCAATCCGCCATTGATTATTCAACCGGACGATATGGATTTTGTTACCGATGTTGCAAAAGAATGTATGGTTGAAGTAATGAAGGATATGTAGAAAATAAATTGGCAGATAAATCTTTTTAAATAAGGCTAATTTGTTAATTTAGAGATTCCGAAACAAGTTCGGAATGACTGCTTTACATTCATGTCATTCTGAAAGGATTTAAAATCAAGGAGCATAGCGACGTAGATTTTTTCCTGTTCAGAATCTCATATCTTACAAATTTCACTTTTTACTAATGGGGTTATCACTTCATAGGTTTGCCAAAGATAATTCTTGCACCACCGAGGCGTTGTTGAAGAGTCTTTTTTACTCCGACAACAATGTCATTGACGTTACAAATGACTAGCTGTACTCCATCAATCAGGGTGCTTAATTTTGGAACAAGTACGGAAAAATCCGAACTTGATTTATTGAAGTTGCCTGAAATTGAGATAAATTCTTTTGACGAATTTGCAAAATTCGAGGTCATTTGCTCAATATTAGAACTGCTGTTTTTGATATTTTGTTCGGTTATTCCGTTATCCACTTTTTTAGTCATATTTTTCAAATTTTTTGTTGAAATTTCTAAATTCGCCATGCCGTTTTTTAGATGAGTTGTTGATGCGAAAATGTTTTCACGATTTTCTTTCAATATGTCAGTAACAAGTGTGAATAATTCGGTCAATGAATCTGTTGTTTTTGTCGCAGAACTCAGCAAACTTCCGCCTTTTTCTGATAAATCGTCCAAATGGGCTTGGTTAATGTCAGATATTCCGCTAATCGTAAATCCTGATTCGCCTTTTATGATATCGCCAGTTCTTATGTATCTTATCATCGGCGCAGGTGGATAGATGATATCGACGTATTTTATATCTTTGTCGTAATTTTTTATTTTCGCAGAGATGTTTCTCGGTAAATGCAGTCCTCTTTGGTTTAATTTTATGTAAAGATAAGTTGTTTTGAAGTCTTTTGAAATTTTTAATTTGGTAGTTGTACCAAGTTTGTAGCCTTTATAGTACACTCCCATTTTTGATGGCATTGGGTCCATTTTGTTAAATTCAGCCTTGATATATGTGTGGTTAAGGTAGTCAAACAAAAAACTTATCACACCAACAATCAATAAAAACGCAAGTACAATTTTTAAGTTATTCATATACGAATACTTGTCGAATTGTACGAAAAATAAATCCGTCAGGCAGTTAGTTTAATATGTCTTGAAAATTTTTGTGAATTTTTACGTTATGAACTCTTATATAATCAATTTTTTGTGTCATAAGTATGCTATCAAGAGCTAGTGTGTAAATGTCTTTTTCATCATTTGTCGCATCAGGCATCCCTAGCAGACTTTTGCGAGATAATCCTATCAAAACAGGACACCCAAGAGTTTTCAATTCTTGCCAGCGTTTTAATATTTCCATATTGTGTGCTTTTGTTTTGCCAAAGCCAATCCCTGGGTCAATTATGATATTTTCTTTTTTTATACCTTGTGATAGTGCAAAATCAATTTTTGATTTCAGATTTATAAATATTTCATCCATAAGGTTTTCATAATGCGGTGAATCCTGCATTGTTTCAGGTGTGCCTTGAGAGTGTTGCAAAATGATTTTAACTTGCGGATTATTTGCAATTACATCTGCCATATTTTTATCAAAATCAAAACCTGAAACATCATTTATAATATTTGCACCAAAATTTATGCATACTTGCGCAACTTCAGCACTTCTTGTATCAATGCTTATCGGCGTTTTTATATCATTTGATTTTAAGTATTTTAGAATCGGAAGAAGTCTTTTTAATTGTTCTTTGGGCGGAATCGGACTTGAATACGGTTTTGTTGACTCTGCTCCGATATCAATAATATCAGCACCATCTTTAATAAGTTGGTTTAGGTGATTTTTTGCATTTTCAAAGTCTAAATATTCCCCACCATCAGAAAAAGAATTTGTTGTGATATTCAAAACTCCCATAATTTGAGTTCGTTTTGGATATTTATTTTCTCTTAGAGATATCAATTTCTCTCCGAGATGTTTTAATCCAAATGGTTGTAATTGCAGTTTTTGACCGATTTTTTGTAATTGAGAAATACTTCCGCCTAAAATAACACAAGACTTTTCGACTTTGCCTGTGATAACTTCTCGATGTGTTCCACAATCTGCACCAACCGTCAGGGCAGTTTGTTTCAGAATATTTGCTTGTGCACAGTTTAGGTCAAAAATTTTAAAATTTTTGTACTCAAATTTATCTTTTGCTTTGTGGGTATAGGTTTTGTCAAAGCCAATTTGAACAAGTTCTTTTTCAATATCGGAATTTGATATTTCTTTAATTAAAAAATCGTGCATAACCTAAGTTTAGCACGATTTTTTATATTCTCAAATTTATGTAATTATTTATTAAGAATTAAATTCATGGAATTGATGTTTGAAATCATCAACTGCGATAGCGCCTGTTTTAACCGCTTTATTTACGCCGGTAACAAGTACGAAAAATGCCAATGCACCACCTGCCGCACCTGCAATTTTTTTAGTTACAGGGCTATTTATAATCGGACCGATGAATCTTGAATTTTTAAAGTGTTCAAGTCTTGTTATAATATCTTTTGTGTACATTTTGATATTACTTCTGAATGTAGCCCACAAGCCTTGTGCAGCTTCAGCGTTTCTATTTACCGCATTTGTAGTGTTTGTAACAGTTTGCATCATTTGTTGCAAAACATGTTCGCCTGCCTCAGCTTTCAAACCTTTTCTGCTAGCATATTTTGTTGCAGTGGTAGAAAGACCCGCTGCGCCCCCGACACCTGCTGCTACTTGTTCTTTTCTTTCTTTGCGTTCTTGGATTTGAGCCGGAGTAAGAGGTTTGTGGTACGGTGTTTCAATTCCTTTATTAAAGTCAACACTTAGCGTAGCCATAATTATACAGCCTCCATGCATTCTTTCTCAAGAGATTCATCAACAAGTTGTTCATCTAAAAAATTGTTATCAAAGTCATCATCAACATGGTCACCTGTACCTTCAAAACTGTTTTTGTCGTCATAATCGCTTTCATCAACTTCATCTTTGACTTTGTTTCTGTCTTCAGGTTTCATTGTTGCGTTATAAGCTCCTGCAGCACCTGCACCAACACCAAATGTTGCAGATGTAGCTTTTGCCGCCTTGTCATAAATTTCTCCGGCAGACATTTCTTTTAACGGTGTGATAACTTTATTCGCACCATTTTTAATTAGTCCGCCAACATAATTAAAACCTTTTCCAATGCCTTCAAATGTCATCACGACATATTTCCCAACTGCATTATTTCTCATAGCCTCTGTTGCTGATGTGAAATTCTCTACAGTTTTTGTAGCAAAATTTGATGCCTTAAAATTGTCGATTAAGTTGCCAAATTTAGTTTTAATAGTACTGCCTGCCTTTTTCAATCCTTCGCCAACAGGTTTTAAAATATCTTTTGTATGTTTCGCAAATTTGCTGTTTAATCCTTTAATTGTTGTGCCTTTAATGATTTTTAAACCTTTAGAAGCACCCCAAGCTACGGCCCAACCTTCTAATAGACCTTCTGATACAACTTTAAAGCCCTTGATAACTTTTTTCATAACATCAGGAGTATGTTCATTTAGCAAGGCCTCATCAAAAGCTTGAGATTGCTCTTTGTAATAATTCGTTTTGTCTTCAAAATACCTGTCTTCAGGAGTCTCCTGAGGGTTTCTCATACCAAATGCAGTTTGTTTCGCAGTTGCATACTGTGTGAATTTCGGTTGGATTGATAACATATTAAATTCCCCACTACTTACTTGTATTTATCTGCTCGTATAATACCTGTGAATATTATTTTTTGCTAACACACTAGAGAGCCATTAACAAAATTTTACATTTTGACACACATATTATCCCATATTAATTCAAGTTTGTAAAGTGTTTTGCTCCTTGATATGAATCTCTTTTTAACAATTCTCTATCAATTTTATTCAGGCAGTCAAGCTTGGCGCCAAGCCACCTTGGAGCTATTAAGTTTTTCTTCAAGCCGTTGCCTGCAAGTCTGTGGATTGTGGTTGTCGGCGGTAAAATTTCCAAAAAGTCGCAAACAAGATTTACATACTCTTCTTCGCTCATAAAATCAATTTCTTTATTTGCATAAAGTTGAGCAAGTTTTGTATCTTTTAAAGCACAAAGCATGTGGATTTTTACTCCATCAACTTTAAGTTCGGCTAATTTTTGCGCTGTTTCTAAAATTTCATCTCTTGTTTCCCAAAGTCCGAAAATTACGTGTGTGCAGACATTTATGCCTTTTCCTTTTGTTTTTTCATAAGCTTTTAAAAAACAATCAAAATTGTGTCCGCGGTTAATCTTTTTTAAAGTTTTGTCATGAATTGACTGTAGACCGTATTCGACCCAAGTGTAGTAATCTTGTGCAATATCAGAGATTAAATTTAGTTTATCTTCATCAACGCAATCAGGGCGTGTTCCGATAGATAAACCGACTACATCAGGGTGATGTAGCGCGGATTTGTAAATATTTTCAAGTTCATTAACAGGTTTATAAGTGTTTGAATATGCTTGAAAATATGACATAAATTTTTCGGCTTTAAATCTGTTATGCAGAGTTTTTGCGCCGATATTTACTTGTTCTTCAATTGATAACAGATTTGAATGTGCTTGAGAAAAACTTCCGCCATCATCACAAAAAATACAACCTCCAGTCGATATAGCTCCGTCTCTATTCGGACATGAAAAACCTGCATCAAGAGTTATTTTGTATACTTTTGCTCCAAATTTGTTTTTCAAATATGCGCTGAATTGGTTGTATCTTTTGTCTGTATTATTAAAAAGCATTTTACTATTTTTGTTCGTCTTCTTCGTTGTCATAGATTGGGTAAACATAGTGTTCACCACAATTTGGACATACAACTTCTTGTTGTTTACCGTCTTCAAGTTTAGCTACTTCAAATAAGCATTTGCAACCTGATTGTACACATCTTACAGCCCAAGTCGGTCTGATTAATCTTGCCATAATTAAAACCCTCATTTTTCTATATACGTTTTAATTTTATCATTGATTTTTCTATCTTGCAAGGGATAATTTATTGTTTACTTGTAAACTTCATCATCCCAGTATTCAAGTTCAAGTTTTCCAACTAAGATTGTGTCGCCGTTTTGGATGCCTATGCGTTTTAGTTCATCCATAATGCCCATACTAATCATAATATTTTGGAACCTGATAATTTGTTCTGTACTGCGTGGGTCTGTAACTTGCGAAATCCTTATGATTCTGCCACCTGTAACCATAAATGTATCTTTACTGATTTTTTGAACATCCCAATAGCCGTCGTTATTGTCGGTTGCTGCCAAATCTTCTTCAATATTAACTTCTGAAACAGGTTTTTCAATTGTATTAACCTTGTTTTCAAGTTCATGTTTTAAGGATTCAATGTTTTCTCCTGTTACGGCAGAAATAAAGAACGGTTTTATTCCGAGTTTGTCAAATTCCTGTTTTAGTTCTTTGATTCTTTCAGGTTCAATTGCATCGATTTTGTTAATTGCAATGATTTGATAAAGATGAGACAATTTTTCTGAATATTTTGCTAATTCTTCGTTGATAATTTGGTAATTTTTGATAGGATTTTCTTCTGTTCCGTCAATTATGTGGAGCAAAAATCTGCATCTTTCAACGTGGCGCAAAAAGTCGTGTCCAAGTCCGACACCTTCGGATGCCCCTTCGATAAGCCCCGGAATATCTGCGATTACATATCCGTCTCCTGTCGATTTTCTTACTACGCCTAGGTTTGGAACAATTGTTGTGAACGGATAATCTGCAATTTTTGGTTTTGCTGCGGAAACTCTACTGATAAATGTAGATTTACCTGCATTTGGAAAACCTAACAAGCCGACATCTGCTAACAGTTTTAATTCAAGCTGTAATTCACGCTCAATCCCCGGTTCTCCGGGTTCGCAGTATTGTGGCGCACGGTTTTGAGGGGTGCAAAAGTGAGTGTTTCCTCTACCGCCTCTTCCGCCTTTTGCAACAAGAACTGTTTGCTCGTGCTCTGTCAAGTCGGCAATGATGTTTCCTGTTTTTAAGTCTTTTACGATTGTGCCTGCAGGAACTTTGATATATAAATCTTTAGCACTTTTGCCGTGCATACTCTTTTTGAAACCGTTTTCGCCGTTGTCAGCTTTAAATATTGAACGGTATGTAAAATCGAGCAAGGTAGACAAACCTTCATCTGCGATTAAGTAAACACTTCCGCCTTTTCCGCCGTCACCGCCTGCAGGACCGCCTTTATCTACGAATTTTTCACGTCTCCACGCAACAACGCCGTTTCCGCCTTTGCCTGAAGAAATCTTTATTTTCGCTTTGTCAATAAATTGCATAGTATAAATCCTTTTTGATTAGATGATACTATGAACATGCCTGCTGTGCAAATTGATGGATTGTGTGATGAGTTCTTAATATTGTCATATCAAAATGACATAGACCTATGTGATAGATTAGAGATTCCGAAACGAGTTCGGAATGACAAATGTTTACTTTGTAATATTGTAGGTCGGCATTACTATGCCGACAAAATAAAGTGTCATTCTGAAAGCTTAGAAAATTTGTGTGAATAATGAACACATAATTTTCTTGCTATTCAGAATCTATCAATGTTGATTTTGATGTCGGCTTGGTAAAGCCGACCTACTGACTGACTAACTGAACAAACCCTCACACTGCACTCACTCCTTCGGCACGCAGTCTCACCCAACTCGCGTTGCTTGTTGGTTCGGCTAGTGTCCCATCAGAGAGGTATAACTGTCATTCCGAACTCGTTTCGGAATCTCAAACATAACAAAAAGGTCTATGTCACCCTGAACAGCAGGAGCGAATGCGACTGCGTAGGTTCAGAGTCTATCCATTTGATTATAGTCATGCTGAACTAGTTTCAGCATCTCAAATAAAACATATTAATCATATGTGAAATTTGTAATATTTGAGACCTGAAATACCGAGTAGAAACAGAATATTACGTTTCGCTCTAGCTCAACTTATATTCTAGTCAATTCAGGGTGACCTGTTTGTTTTTTTAATCCTTTCTGAATGACTTTTTTACAGGCATTTTTCTAATCTTCCGGAACAAACATAGGATTTTTGTTCAAAATCTCTCTTGTGTGCTCATAACAACAGCTTTTGTTTGTCACAAGTTGCTGATATTCGCGGATAATGTTTAAGACATCGTCTGTAGATAATTTTACTACTCTTCTTTTTCCTTCAATAATTGTAGCCATAAAAAATTCCTTTCTTTTGTAGTACATACATCGGAAAGGAATTTAGTTGTCTTTAATTATTCAATTGTTTGGTGTAATAATCTTGTTTCAGATTATAATTTGAGTTTAACCTCCTTCGATTTCTTTTTGTCGTTTGGCTGTTATATCAACTTCATTGAAACCATTGTCGCCTTCGTATTGATTTAGTGCGAAAGTACCATCACTGTTCTTTTCAAGTCTGTACTCTTCCTTATTTTTTCGACCTGATACAGAACTATATATTGCGTGGTTGCCGTCCATTCGTTCAAATTTATATTCAAATTTCCCAACCTTAATTTTTGTAGGAAAATCTTTTTCAGAACCGCCTTCAACGCTTGATGTATCTCGCTTAATGTCACCGTTTACTCGGCTTGCACCTCCATCATGAACCGTAAATGCTCCTTTGTAACCGTTTATATCTTTTGCACTTGCCGGAGTTCCGTATTTGTTATCTGTTTTAGGGTCTGGTTTAGGGTCAGCTTGTTGAGTAGACGGAGTTTCAGGTTTTGGAGTTCCTTGTGGCTCCGTTTTTTGTTTTGTGTTTGCTCCGCCCAATTTAGCTTTTGTATCTTCATAACTGTCATTATTTGCTACAAGCTCTCCTGTAGATTTGCTTGTTGCGCTGAATCTACCGTCAGAGTCTTGTACAATTTCAAATTTTGCACCAAACAGTGCCTTCAAGTTCGCAAGTTGATTGTTGTTAGAAGGTTGTTGTGTTATTTGAGTTTGTTGAGATTGGTTAATTGTGCTGATTTGGGTTGATTTTTTAGTACCTAAAAATGGAGCACAACCCATCATGAATCCACCCAAAAAGTCTAAGAAAGAGCTTCCTGTAGTGATTCTTCTATCGATATTTATTTCAGTAATAGTGCGTTCTCCTCCAAGTATTGGAGGCATTTCGCCTGATTTTGACGGTCTGACATGTTGAGGCATAAATGTGTTATGCGCTATTCTTGATTGTTGAAATTTTCCGAAATCAATCATGTCAATTGTCCTATAATTTGTATTCTTGTATATATAAAGTATATATTATCTATATAATTGACAATTTAGAAATTTTTCTTAATATATTTTAACAAAATGAAGGAAGAGCGACTGAATTTTTCAGTCGCCCAAAAGCTATTATGAACTTTGTGAAGTCTTTGATTTAGCCTTGCTTGCAGCTACATCAACCAGAGTTTTGTAGCCGTTAATTCCTTTTGTTCCTAAATTTGCAATTGTGTCTAATGTTTTTAAGAACATTTGTTGTTGCTGAACTTTAGCTTTATACACTCTGTCGTTGTAGTTGTTTCCTGATTCAGAGTTTTTCAGGGCGAATTGCATATAGTTTAGAATGTTGTTATTAAAACCGTTATAAAGGTTGTTAAGGGTATTTACGTAATTCATTCTGTTTGCAATTTCAGTATTGTACAAGTCACTCTGTTTAGATAAAATATTGTCGCTCAAATCTGCAACGGCTTGCGCTTTGTTATTCGTAATACTGCTCAAATTATTCATAAATATTGAGTTGTCCAAGTTTCCGAATCTTGATGCGATATCATTTTTTAGAGCTGTTTCCATTGGTGTATAGATATCGTCAATTGCTTTGATTCCTTGTTTTTTGTAGGTTTCGAGTTCGCTATTCCATTGTTTTTGTTTTTCGTCAGATATAGAAAACAAATTGCCCAAAGATTGAGCCAAATTGCTTTGAACTCCGTCGTAAATTGATTTCTCCAAGTCTGACATATTGTAAGAACTGTTTACAGAATTGTTTTGTTTGGATGTTGATGCAACATTATTTCCGTTGATACTGATATTTCCAGTTGCGTAAGCAGGGTATTTTGAAGATTTTCCCATAATAAAAAGTTTCCTTTCTCAAGGAAAATATCTTTGTTCTGGCTGGGGTTGGAATACTTGATATTATACCATATTTTTGAGGTTTTGTAAATGTAAGTTATTTTGGCAAGTGCGCTGTGATGAACAAAAAGGACAGTATCACCCTGAATTGACTAGAATATAAGTTGAGCTAGAGCGAAACGTAATATTCTGTTCCTACTCGGTATTTCAGGGGCTTTTCCATAATTAAGGTTATGCAAATGTGATACTTGATAAATTATGATTATTGAAAAGATTCTGAATCGAGTTCAGAATGACATAGACCTATGTGTAATATTAGAGACCCTGAAACAAGTTCAGGGTGACAATGACCTATGTGTTTGTACGACATTTGAAAAATCTTTACTCTCGTATAATAATGTTTGTATGGCTGATAAGATTAAAATAGTGGGAGCAAAAGAGCATAATTTAAAAAATGTCTCTTTAGAAATACCGAAAAATGAATTGATAGTTTTTACAGGAGTATCAGGCTCAGGTAAGAGTTCTTTGGCTTTTGATACGATTTTTGCAGAAGGACAAAGACGATATATAGAAAGTTTGTCGACTTATGCAAGACAGTTTTTAGGTCAGATGGATAAACCTAATGTTGAATATATAGACGGTTTGTCACCTGCGATTTCTATTGACCAAAAGTCAAAGAGTAATAATCCGCGCTCTACTGTCGGAACTATTACGGAAATCTACGATTATTTAAGGTTGCTGTATGCAAGAGTCGGAACTCCTTATTGTCCTGTTTGCGGAAAAAAGATTAAACCTCAAACACTTGACGAAATTGTTAATAAAATCCTTGCAATAGGTGAGGGTACAAAAATCCAAATTCTTGCCCCTGTTGTCAGAGGTAAAAAAGGGGAATATTCATCGCTGTTTGAGGAATTAAGGCAAGAAGGGTTTGTGAGAGTTAAAGTTGATGGTGAAGTTTACAATCTTGATGAAGATGAAATTGAATTGGCTAAGACTAAAAAGCACGATATCAGCGTAGTTGTGGATAGAATTGTCGTAAAAGAATCTGCAACTTCAAGAATTGCTGATAGTGTGCAAATCGCTCTTAAAAAGGCGGAGGGGATTGTTGTTGTGGATGTCGTCGGCGCACAAGAGGTTGTTTTTAGTGAAAAGCTGGCATGTCCTGATTGTAATATCAGTTTTGAAGAACTTACACCGAGAATTTTTTCATTCAATGCGCCTTATGGTGCGTGCGAAAGATGTTCAGGTATTGGAGCTGATTTTGTGGTTGACCCTGATTTAGTCGTACCGGACAAATCTCTATCACTTAATCAAGGTGCAATTTATGCGTGGGCTACACGTAGTGCAACGACTTATTACCACGACCTTTTGTATTCTGTATGTTCAGAGTGTGGTATTGATATGGATACTCCGTTTGAAGCTTTGACAAAAGAACAGCAAGATATAATTTTATATGGTACTAAAGTTCCGATAAGAATTAAGGTTCAACAGTTTGGAACGCACAGATATCAAACAAATATTCAGCCGTTTGTGGGTGTAATTCCGTTTTTAGAAAAACGCTATAATGATGCTGGCGGAGATTATTGGCGAGAAGAAATCGAAAAATTTATGGTTGCAAAACCTTGTCCTGCTTGTGGTGGAGCAAGATTGAAACCATTCCCTTTGGCTGTAAAAATTCGTAATAAAAATATCTATGAATTTACAAAAATGTCTATAGATGATGAATTGCAGTTTATAACAGATTTATATCTTGATTTGACAGAATACCAAATGAAAATCGCAAAACAGATTTTAGATGAAATCCGTGCTCGTTTGAAATTTTTGAGCGATGTCGGTTTGCATTATCTTGATTTGGCGCGTATGGCAGGAACTTTGTCAGGCGGAGAGTCTCAGCGTATCAGACTTGCATCTCAAATCGGTAGTGGTCTGAGTGGAGTTTTGTATGTTTTGGATGAGCCGTCAATTGGTTTGCACCAACGAGACAATGATATGCTCATCAAAACTTTGTTTAAGTTGAGAAATTTAGGCAATACGTTGATTGTTGTTGAACACGATGAAGATACAATCAGAAGTGCAGATTATATCGTTGATATCGGCCCTCGTGCAGGTATTGCAGGCGGAAAAATTATTGCTCAAGGGGCGGTTGATGATATTATCGCGGCAAAAGATTCTATTACAGGCAAATATTTGAGCGGAGAAAAATATATTCCGATTCCGACAACCTTGCGTGAAGGCAACGGTTATTTCTTGGAGATAAAAAATGCTCACCTTAACAATTTGAAAAATATTGATGTCGAAATTCCACTTGGCAAAATCGTTATATTGACAGGTGTTTCCGGTTCAGGAAAATCAACCCTGATGCAAGACATTTTGTTTGAATATGCAGCACACAAATTGCGCAAAAATAAACCAAAACCGCAAGGTGTTGATGAAATCTTCGGTTTTGAAAATATCGACAAAGTTATTGATATTGACCAATCGCCAATCGGCAGGACTCCTCGTTCAAACCCTGCAACCTATACGGATGTGTTTACACCGATTCGTGAACTTTTTGCTAAAACTAATGAGTCAAAAGTTCGCGGATATAAACCTGGTAGATTTAGCTTTAACGTAAAAGGCGGTCGCTGTGAGGCTTGCAAAGGTGACGGTTTAGTTAAAATTGAAATGAACTTTTTGTCTGATGTTTATGTCAAATGTGATATTTGCAAAGGTAAACGTTACAACAGGGAAACTCTTGAAGTTAAATACAAAGGCAAAACTATCGCGGATGTTCTTGATATGAGTGTAAAAGAGGCCCTTGAATTTTTTGACAGTATTCCGTCTATCAAAAATAAATTACAAACGCTAAATGATGTAGGTTTAGACTATATGAAACTCGGACAGAGTGCGACAACTTTATCCGGTGGGGAGGCTCAGCGTATCAAGCTTGCATCAGAACTCAACAAACGCTCAACCGGCAAGACTTTGTATTTGTTGGATGAACCTTCTGTCGGTTTGCATTGGGCGGATTTGGACAAACTAGCAAAGATTCTTCACGCATTGGCAGACCAAGGCAACACTATTCTTATGATTGAACACAACCTTGATTTAATCAAAATTGCCGACCATATCATTGATTTGGGACCGGAAGGCGGTGTTGATGGTGGTAGAATTGTTGCGCAAGGTACACCGCAAGAAGTTGCGAAATGTAAAGATTCTTATACAGGAAAATATCTTGCAAAATATTTTGAAAAGGCTTGATATTATTGAGTATTTGAAATTTATTTTAAAATTTGCTATGATGTTTTTTAAAAGGGCTGGTATAAATGAGGCAAAAATTTTTATATTTTGTTTTTTTATTACTATTATCAGGTATGCTTAGTACGGCATACGCGCAGACCGTCGAGGTTCGTGCTCTTGATAGTTTTTCAACGGCAAAACCGCCAAAGTCTGTATCTGTACAACTTCTTGAACCTCTTGTTCTGACGGATTCACTAACTCTTAGTATAGGTGATACAATGACAGGAGATTTGTTTGATGTTGTCAGCCCAAAAAGATTAAAACGTGATGCAGGTTTTTCGTTCTGCTTAAAGTCTTATAAAGATTCGGAAGGAAAATTGCATACGGTAAATTCGCACATTGTAGCTTCATATTCAAAACCTATAGATAAAGGTAACCTTGCAAAAAATGCCGCACTTGGTGTTGGCAGTTTCTTTGTAAAAGGTTTGTCAGTTGGTGTTGCGGCTGTGTCAGGCGCTGTTAAAAATGAAGAAGGCAATCGTGTAAAATCTTCAGCGGTGTCGGCTTATGAATCTTCTCCGTTATCGTTGGTAGAAAAAGGTGAAGACTTAAATATTGAAGAAAATATGCACTTTTTCTTAAAATTTAAAGAAAAAAGTGATAAAATAAAAAATGTAGAATCTCAAAAATAAAAATAAAATTATATAGAAAAGGAGTAAAGTCAAAATGAAAAAGTTATTTATGTTGTTTGCAGCATTTGTTCTTTCTTTAGGAATGGCACAAGCAAAAACTGTTCAAGTTACAGCGTTAGAAGATTTTCAAACTACTAATCCGCCACAAGTTTTGCATGTACAAATGAATGCTAATACAAGATTGGATTACGATTTAATGTTGTTCCAAGGTTTCCAAGTTACCGGTAAAGTTGTTCCACAACCAAACGGAGGTTTTGTATTCGTTCCAGTTAGTTATGTAAACTACCAAGAAGAAAGCCTTCCAGTAACAAAAGAATTTCCTGCAGTATTCAAAGGTAAGGCAGGTTTGATTCGTCAAAACCAACCATTCTCATTGGTTTTTCCTAACAACGGACCTGATACATTTCAATACTATGTTCCAAGTGTAAGTGACATGGACTAGTTCGTTTTGGTAACGTGTTAAAATTTTAAATTTGGCATTTTGCTGAAAAATATTAGATGGCGAGACCTTGAAGGTGTCTCGCCGTTTGTTTACCACTACTTACAAAATTAAATTTGCTAAGTTAGAGATTCTGAATAGCAAGAAGTTTAGGTGTTTGTATACTCACACAAAATTTCTAAGCTTTCAGAATGACATTTTACTTTTGTCATGCTGAACAGACTAGAATATGAGTTGAGATGAAATCAAAACGTAATATTCTTTTCCTACTCGGGGTTTCGGAATCCTTTCAATTTTAAGGTGGGCTAGTGAGCCCACCCTACTTTTTAATTTAACACATCAGTCTATGTCATTCTGAACTCGATTCAGAATCTTTTCTATTTAATACCTTAGCAAAATGTTAGCTTTGATAATTTACTATACCTTTCCACAAATTCCTCCTTTATGCTATAATCAGCACAGAAAAAGATTAGGGAGAGAAATTTATGTTAGATAGTATATTAGCAGGGGTGGTTGCATGGATTGAAGGTGTTATTTCTGCAATGGGACCTGCCGGAATCGCATTGTTAATGGCGATTGAATCATGTAATATTCCTTTGCCATCTGAGGCTGTTTTGCCGTTTGCAGGATTTTTGGTTAGTAAAGGCGTGTTGAACTTCCACATGGCAGCTATTGCAGGTGCTGTTGGGTGTGTGTTAGGGTCTGTACCATCTTATTATTTGGGTTACTTTGGTGGAAGAAAGTTTTTTGAAAAATATGGAAAATATTTGCTTGTCTCTAAAAAAGATTTGGATGAGGCTGACAAATGGGTTGATAAATATGGTGATTGGGCATTTTTCTTATGCAGAATGTTGCCTGTAATCAGGACATTTATTTCACTTCCTGCCGGAATTTTGAAAGCAAGGAAAAGAACATTTTTCACTTTGACATTTTTAGGTTCTTTGATTTGGAGTTACGTATTGGTTTATGTTGGCTTAAAGTTAGGAGAACATTTAGACAAGTTGAAATCAATTTGGCATAAATTTGATGCTGTAATCATTGTTGCTTGCGTAATTCTTGGTGGAATTTATATTTGGAAACATGTGAAACATTTGAAAGAAGAGTAGTAATAGGGTGTCTGAAATTGTCGACTTATTTGTTTGATTAGAGATTCCGAAACTAGTTCGGAATGACAGTTAAGTATTAGGTCACCCTGAACTTGTTTCAGGGTCTCAAATATTACAAATTTTACATAGGATTAATATGTTTTATTAGAGATGCTGAAACAAGTTCAGCATGACTATTTGAACGTATTCGTTTTATGCAAAATCTTATAATCTTACAACTTTTCTTCGTGGCAGTCGGTGCCACCTGTTTTGATTAATCCGTATTTGTCTGCGATTGATTCAATTTGTGATGGGTTAGAAAACTTAATATACTTTCTCCATCTCGGATACGGATAATATACTTCAATCCCATCAAGTCCGATATTTACCATATCACGGACAAAATCATCCATTGAAAGTGCCCAACAACAACAAGGATGAGCTAAAACCGCTATTCCTCCTGCGTCATGGATTGCATCAATAAGTTCTTCAATATTGCGTTTTGAAAAAAATCTGACAATATCAGCCTCTGTCCCGCGTTTATCTTTTGCGTAAAATTTTCCGAGTTTTTCATTATGGACATCAATTCCATAGGCTAGCAGGTGCAAAAATATGTATTTGTACCAAACATCAAACTCAACACCTGTAATAGCGCCAGTATCAGGGTTGTCTATGTGACCTTGAACCGTATTGTGGTCAGTTATCGCAAAATCCTTATAATTACCTTCTTTTGCTTGTTTTACGATATCTTGAAATTTTGCTTTGCCATCAGAATATGTTGTGTGGATATGCAGATTTGCTTTTCCGCTCTCAAAATCTTCTTTTGTTAATTGTTTAATTAAGTCTTTGTAATTATCCATTGTTTTTCTAAACCTATTTGTAATAAAATTATAATACAACAAAGGAGGGTTTATGTCCAAAAGTAAGGTTGGAAACAGTATTTGGTTAGTGTTGATTGAAGGTATAAAAATTTACTTTTCAAATATAGATAAATTTTTTACTTATATGCTTTTTCCTGTATTTGGACAGGTAATCGGTATTGCGCTGGCTTTTGGCTTAACTCTAGGATTGTCTGATAAAGTTATTGCAAAAGTTGATAGTGTACCTTCTGCGTTGTTACTTGTTATACTTTTGGCAGCTCCGGGGTTGTTGATATTTGTAAAAGCTTTTTGGGACTTTATGGTTGCTTATGTTGCGCTTAACTCTATGACAGAAGGGGCTTTAAATACAGGTAAAGTCTACGATTTTCAATCTCATAACGAAGTTGCGACAAGAAGAACTTTTCAGTTTGTAATGTTGTTGTTTGTTGTCGGATTTTTGAGTTCAATGGCAAGTAGTATATTTTTTGTAGTTCCGGGATTTGTGTTGTGGATTTATTTTATTTTGGTTTATCAGGTATTCACATTTGAACCGGAATTATCAATCCCTGAATGTTTTAAAAGAAGTTTTATATTGGTTCGTGGAAACTGGCTTAGAACATTTCTTTTGCTTGCGATTTTGTCATTCTTTTCAATATATATAATAACGGAAGGTATTACTGTCGTATTTGATTTCTTAAATTTGACAGATAAAATTTGTCCGATGTTTAACTTTATATCAAATATGGTTCCGCTTGATTTGACAAATAGAATCTTGGTTCATTTCAAGATGGAAATTATTACAAATGAAATGATATCAAAGGCTATTTTTACGTCGATTTTATCATTCATTGTTACAGGTTTGACTCTCCCGATGAGAAGTATTTGTTGGACATTGTGGTATACAAATTTGGCAGAGATTTCTCAGCAAAGTTCATCTAACAGTAGTACAAAAAGAGTTCGCAAAGTCAGAAAGGACTCAAACGGCGAGGATTACTAATCATGTTTATTTGCAAAAATTGTAAATCTGTTGATAAGTTTGAATTGATGTTTTCGCCTGACTATACAGGTAACAGAAATTTTTCGCAAAGGTATAATGACAAAGGTGAAATCGAAATATCCGTGGATGGGTATACCTTTGTACCTGATTTGCAATTTATGAATGAACATGCTGTTTGTAAATACTGTGGACAAATTTATATGTGGGATTATGGAAAAGGAGAATAATATGAGACTTGAAAATAGGGCAAACGACCAAACTCGTGAAGTTAAGTTTACAAGAAATTACACTAAAAATGCGCTAGGCTCAGTGCTTGTTGAGTTTGGTGACACAAAAGTTATTACTGCCGCATCAGTTGAGGTCGGCAAACCAAAATGGATGGCAAAAGATGACCCTCGCGGTTGGTTGACTGCAGAATATTCGTTGTTGCCATCATCAACTTCAACAAGATGCCAAAGAGAAAGAACAAAAATTTCAGGCAGAACTCAAGAAATTCAAAGACTTATCGGCAGAAGCTTGAGAGCTTGTGTTGATTTAGAAAAAATGCCTGATTTGACTATCACAATTGATGCAGATGTAATTCAGGCAGATGGTGGTACAAGAACCGCAAGTATTTGCGGAGGTTTTGTCGCTTTACAAGATGCTGTGAATAAACTTATTGAAAACGGAACTCTTAAAGAATCTCCGATTATTGAACCGGTTGGTGCAATTTCAGCAGGTATTGTCGATGGTGAAGTTCGTTTGGATTTGAACTATGCGGAAGATTCTCATGCTCAGGTTGATTCAAATGTTGTATTAACTAAAAGCGGCAAAATCATTGAGTTTCAAACAACAGCAGAGGGTGAACCTTACGAATTTGATAAGATGATAGAAATTTTTGAAGTTGCGAAAAAAGGTATTGCTGAAATTATTGCAAAATACTAGAATTTGCGATATGCTCAAGTTATGAAAAGAGTGTTTGAGAGTTTATTGATAATGTTGGTTTTAGGGTGTATAACTTTACCTGTGAGGGCAAAAGTTGAGCCGCTTCAATCAACTCAAGGAGTTGAAGATATTGAGTCTTCAAGTGTGGACAGAATTAAACCAGCATCAGAACAAATAAATGAACAAAAACAACTTCAAAATCGTTCTAAAAAATATATAAAGAATAATAAAGAAATCAAAAAGCAAGACAAAATTCGAGCTAAAAAACAAAAAGAGTTAGAGTATATACAAAAAAGGTTAGATGCGAAAAAGAGCAAGTTGGAATCTTTGACACCTGACCAAGAGAAAGGAGAAAAAGAATGAAAAAATTATTAGTTTCATTATTAGCTTTATCAGTTGTAGGTTTAGGCGCTGCAGCTAATGCTGGTACTATTGGTAACGCTTTGCAAAACGCTGCAAATACTGTTAATAAAAAAGAACAAGCAGTAACTCAAGCTCAAAAAGATGCTCAAGCAAGACAAGCTGCTAACAAAAAAGCTCTGGAAAAGAAACAACAAGAATTGAAGAAAAAACAAGAGCAAGCTAAAAAAGATGCCGAAAAAGCTCAAAAAGAACGTCAACAAGCTTTAGAAAAGAAAAAACAAGAACTACAGAAAAAACAAGAACAAGCTAAAAAAGACGCACAAGCAAAACAAGCTGCTAATCAAAAAGCACTTCAAAAGAAAAAAGATGCTTGGAATACTTTAATCGGTAAATAAGCTTGAAATTTAAGGATATCAGAGATGGCGGAACTTTATGAAATAAAGTTCCGCCATTTTTTGCCAGAATACTTTGTCTATGATAAAATAATCGTGATATGGGGATTATAATTTATGCTAACCAAAAATAATACATGCATCAAAAATGGAGCAAAAATTCTTATTGATACACTTACAAATCTTGGGGTGGATACTATCTTTGGCTACCCAGGGGGTATTGTTTTAGATTTGTATAACGAATTATATAACCAATCAAAAATAAAGCATATTTTGGTTCGCCATGAACAGTCTGCTGTTCACGCAGCAGAAGGGTATGCCAGAGCTACAGGCAAATGCGGAGTTGTTCTTGTGACATCAGGTCCGGGGGCAACAAATACGGTTTCAGGTATTGTGAATGCTTATCTTGATGGGTATCCGCTTGTTGTTTTGACAGGTCAAGTATTTAATAATTTGCTTGGAAAAAACGCTTTTCAAGAGGCTGATATTTGTGATATTACAAAATCTTGTACCAAAAAGGTCTATCAAATAAAATCTGCCGATGAAATTCAGGATGTTTTAACAGATGCTTTTACTGTTGCAAATTCAGGCAAAAAGGGTCCTGTTGTAATTGATATGGTAAAGGATATATTTAAGCAAGATGCTCAATATAAAGATATCTCAATGAATTTGCCTGCTAATCCTTTGGCAAAGGGGGAGGATATCCAAAGAATTTATGAAAGAATTTTAAATGCCACAAAACCTGTGATTGTTGCAGGGGGCGGTGTTGTTCATTCAAAAGCAGAAAATGAGTTAGAAAAATTTGTTAAAGCTTTGAAGCTTCCTATCGTTTCAACGATGATGGGGCTAGGAACTTTTCCACAAAATTTGCCAAACTATTTAGGTATGGTCGGAATTTTTGGCGATAAGGCTGCAAACCAGTTATTAAAAGACTCGGATTTGATTATCGCACTTGGAGCCAGATTTAATGACCGTATTACTTGTATGTTTGAAAAATCTGATTTTGACTCAAAGTTTATTCAAATTGACATAAATGAAAATGAAATTTCAAACTTTATAAAGGCATCGGATTATTTAGTTTGTGATATCAAAGACTTTTTGACAAAGTTAAATAGCTTGAATTTTAGTGGAGTTAATTTTGAAAAATGGTTGGATGAAGTTCAAAATTTGCGCAAATTAAATGTTATAAGAGCGCGAAAAACAAATTTACTTCATTCATTTGAAGTTTTGCGCAAAATTGAAGAATTTACCAAAGATAAGTCTTTGACTTTCACTTCAGAAGTCGGTCAACATCAATTGTGGGCGGTTCAAAATATTTCGCAGAACAACGATAGACGAATTTTGGTCTCAGGCGGTTCAGGCACTATGGGCTTTGGTTTCCCTGCTGCAATAGGTGTTGCTGTTGCAAAACCTGAAAATCCTGTTGTTTGTATAACAGGGGACGGTTCGTTTCAAATGGGGCTGCATGAACTTGCAACATGTGCGGATTACAATTTGAAAGTCAAAATCATGATTTTGAATAACGGCTATTTGGGAATGGTTAGACAGTTGCAAGAAAAACAATGTCATAGTCATTATTCCCAAACCAAAATTTCTAATCCTGATTTTGTACAATTGGCTAAAAGTTACGGCTTTCGTGGTGCTCGAGTAACTTCTGTTGACCAAATTGATGATGCATTAAATATGGCATTTTCAACAAATGAAACATTTGTTATAGATTTTGCAATTGAACCTATGGAAGTGCTATAATAATTAAACAGACATGACGGAGAATTTTATTTACCCCATACGACATTAGTTAAGAGGCTTGAACAATAATGAATGAAACAGTTATAAAAGAAGTAAAATCAATATATTCAGGTAGGATTAAATCAAACAATCCGGTGACGGTTACCCCTGAAATTCGCTCAATAAAACCATCAAAAAAAGCTAATAAGACTTTTTTCAATGGTGTTATTGATAAGTTGAATATTGTTGTTAATAACAAATAGTTTTAATGACAGTTTTCGCAGTTGCCTGAGCATCCTCCGCTTTTGTGGCAAGAGGATTTGAATAAGTCTTGAAAATCAAAGACTTTGTCATTTAATAATGTGTCAATTACAACAGGATAAACTTTTGTACTAACGGTGTCTATTTCTGCACAAAATTCTCCAAAGTGTGTTGTTAAACCTATCAAAACAGGGTATTGAGCGATAATTTTATCATAGAAATTTTCGTCTGTAACGTGGTGGATTGTTATTCCGCTAACTTTTACACCTGATGTAAAGGTTCTTTGGAGTGCATCTTTTCCTTCAAATGCAGGTAATAAAGATGGGTGCAAGTTGATAAATTTTGAACACTCAATTGTTGAGGCATTGATTTTTTGCTCATAATTATCAAGAGCAACTATATCAAAATTATTCGAGCCAAAATATTGAGTGTTTTCTTCATTTGGCAGGTATCTGTTTTTTATACCGAGTTCTTGTGCTTTTTTTAGTGGTTCAGAATCTACGATATCTGACAGGCATGCTATTTCAACATCTTTGTTGTCTTTAAAATATGCAACGACAGCCTCAAGTATTTTAGAATTATTTGAAGTTAATATTGCGATTTTTTTAGTCATTGTGAGCACCTCTTTTCATTTTTATATTTATTATATAAAAAAATCCGACCTGTTGAAAGGTCGGATTTAATAAAATGTTTTGCCAAATCGAAATTATTTACATAGAGCAAGCAATACACCTGCTGCTACTGCTGAACCGATTACACCGGCAACGTTTGGACCCATTGCGTGCATAAGCAGATAGTTTTGGTTGTTGTATTCCAAACCTACTTTGTTTGATACACGAGCTGCCATAGGAACGGCAGAAACACCTGCTGAACCAATCAATGGGTTAATCAATTTAGGCTCTCTTCCTTGTATTTTTGCAGTAATAATTTCACACAAGTTCATAAGTTTTGCCATCAATACACCGCCTGCTGTTGCAAATGAAAATGCGATGACACCAAGAAACAAGATGAATAGTGTTTGTACTGTCAAAAATTGTTCTGCTGATAATTTAGAACCAACGGATAGACCAAGGAATATTGTAACAATGTTGATTAGTGCGTTTTGCATAGTGTCAGATAATCTGTCAACAACACCACATTCTTTACATAAGTTACCAAATGTCAAAGCTCCAACTAATGGGCATGCATCAGGTAAGAAAATTATGCACAAGAACAATACAACAAGAGGGAATACGATTTTTTCTCTTTTTGTTACAACTCTCAATTGTTCCATTTGAATTTTGCGTTCTTTATCTGTAGTTAAAGCTTTCATAATAGGAGGTTGGATAACTGGTACCAATGCCATATATGAATAAGCCGCAACCGCGATTGCACCTAACAATTCAGGAGCAAGTCTTGATGTTACGAAAATTGATGTCGGACCATCAGCACCACCGATGATACCGATTGCACCTGATTGTGGTAATGTAAATCCAAAACAGCATAAAGCTAATAAAAGTGCGCCAAAGATACCAAATTGTGCTGCACCGCCTAACAATGCTGTTTTAGGGTTTGCAATTAATGGACCGAAATCTGTCATTGCGCCAACACCCATAAAGATGATTAGTGGGAATAAACCTTTATGAATACCTGCCTCATAAATTATCCCTAAAAATCCGTTAGGGTCAGCAATTCCTGCAAGCGGAATGTTAGATAACAAACCGCCAAATGCGATAGGTACAAGCAATAATGGTTCAAATTGTTTTTTGATACCTAACCACAATAGGAATAAACAAATTAATAACATAATCGGATGACCGAATTGGTGAAGAAATTGACCAAAAGCTCCTTGGATAGAAGGGTCAACTTTTTCAATCATATTATAGATACCTGTAGAGTGCCACAGTTCTAATAAACCTTCTGATAATATCATTTTCTGTTGCCTCCTCTAACCTATAGTTACCAATACTTGACCTGTTTGAACTTTGTTACCTACTTCAATTTCAACTGATTTAACTGTACCTGAAACAGGTGATTTGATTTCAGTTTCCATTTTCATAGCCTCAACAACTGCAATAACGTCACCTTCTGCAATTGAATCTCCTGCTGATACAAGAACTTTCAAAACATTTCCCGGAAGAGCAGCTTTAACAGGTGTACCTTCACCTGAACTTGCCGCAGATGTAGTATCAATACCGTCTTTGATATCAAAATCAAAAGCTTTTCCGTTTACTGTAGCCTTGTTGCCATCAAGTGCGATTGCGTATTTTTTACCGTTAATAGTAACAGTGTACTCATTACCTGCAGAAGTTGATGCAGCCTCTTTTTTGGGTTCATTTTTACGAACACCGATAGTTCCTTTCCCTTGTAAGAACAAGATGCCTTTTTCTTTACAAGCTGCTGAAATGAACAAGTTTTCATCATTAACAGGCAAATTAGCATCTTCAAGTCTTTTCTTAGCAACTTCAAGACCTTTATTAGGGTCTTTGTCGTTTAAGTCAACAACTGTTTCTGTTGTTGGGGCTAATCCAAGTTGCTCTTCTGCAATTTTTACAACTTCAGGGTCAGGTGCGCATGGAGTTTTTCCAAAATATCCAAGAACCATTTTGCCATAACCTTCTGCAATCTTTTTCCATGCTCCAAACATTACATTGTTGAATGCTTGTTGGAAATAGAATTGAGAAACCGGAGTTACTGATGTACCAAATCCGCCTTTTTCTACAACTTCTTTCATTGCAGCAACTATTTGAGGAAATTTGTCCATCAAATTATTGTCTCTCAACATTTGAGTGTTAGCTGTCAAAGCTCCACCAGGAAGTGGTGAAGAGATAATCATTGGATTAACTGATAATGCTTCAGGTGGCAAGAAGTAATCTTTCATGCAATCTTTAAATACTTCTTCAGTTTCAAGAATTTTTTCAATATCGATACCTAAATCGTATTCTGTACCTTTTAGAGCATGCCACATAGATACGATATCAGGTTGAGCTGTACCGCCTGATACAGGTTTCATAGATAAGTCGATACAATTTGCTCCGCCATCAAGTGCTGCAAGATATGCTGCTAAACCAGTTCCTGCTGTTTCGTGTGAGTGGAATCTGATATCAGCATCTGCACCTAGGATTTCTCTTGTTCTTTTGATTGTTTCAAATACTTTTCTTGGAGCAGATGTACCTGATGCGTCTTTAAATGCCAAAGAATCAAATTCAATACCTGCATCTAAGATTGAATGAAGAACTCTTTCATAAAATTCAACGTCATGAGCGCCTGTACATCCGATAGGAAGTTCCATCATTGTAATTGTAACTTCGTGTTTCAAACCATGCTTTTTGATACATTGGCTTGAATATAACAAGTTATTAACGTCATTTAGTGCATCAAAGTTTCTAACAGTTGTTACACCATGTTTTTTGAACATTTTTGCGTGAAGGTCGATAACATCACGAGGTTGAGAATCCAAACCTACAACGTTTACCCCTCTTGATAATGATTGCAAGTTGATATCAGGTCCAACAGCAGCTCTGATTTTATCCATTGTTTCAAATGCGTTTTCGTTGCAGTAAAAAATAGGAGATTGAAATCTTGCACCACCTGCAACTTCAAAGTGCCTGATACCAGCATCAACTGCAGACTTCAATGCCGGTAAGAAATCATCAACAAAAACTCTTGCTCCATAAACTGATTGGAAACCGTCACGGAATGACGTATCCATAACTTTGATAAGTTTTTTTCCCATAATTATTATCCTTTCTCTCTAAATATTAACCTCTTTTTGCTGCTACAGCTGCAATTGCCAGTGCTATAGCTTCATCTACATTTGATGCAGTTCTTTTAGCTGCAGATTTTACTTCTTCTACAGCTTCAGGGAAAATTTTGTTCAAATAGCTGACAATTTTAACCATTACTGACATTGAAAATATCATGATAGTTAAAAAGCAAAGAACAAACCCCATGCCCATGACAAGTAAAATTAAGCCATTTTCAAAATTGTTCATAAAATATCTCCTATCGTAAGTACAAACTCCGTGTTATCTCTCTTCAATATAAGTTCTCCGTTATCCGTAATTGAAGTGGCAAGCCCTTCTTCAATTCGATTTAACACTTGAACCTTTAAGTCTTTTCCAAGAAAGCTGTTTCTTGAAATATAATCATCTTTTATTAATATAAAGCCGTTATGTAAAAAATTGTCATAATTTTTGAAAAATTCATCAAGCAATTTATTCAAAAATTCCTTGCAGTCTACTTTTTTATTTAATTCTAAATTCAGTGCAGTAACTTCTTTATCTGTAATAGATTTAACTCCATCATCCGTTGCGTTTAGATTTATTCCGATACCAAGAACCAAGCCTTTAAAATTTGTTCCTTGGATTACTGATTCTGATAGTATACCTGCAATTTTTTTGCCATTAATCAAAACATCATTTGGCCATTTGATTTGTGGTTTGATGCCGTAAGATTCTATTGAATGACAAAGAACTACAGATAGGTATTGCGTAATGTTTGAGTAAACTTCCTGATAAGTATCAGACGGTTTTAACACAATAGACATGAAGATGTTATCTTCCCCTAAATCAACCCAGCTGCGATTGAGTCTTCCTCTTCCTGCCGTTTGTTCTTTGGTTAGAATAACAGTTCTATCATCCAGTGTTTCTATATGTTTTTTTGCATATAGATTAGTAGAATCTACCGTATCTAAGTGTATAAACTCCATTAATTACCCCAACAGTTTACTATCTGTATACCATAATTATATAACAAACAAAAATTTGTATTGCTAAAAATTTTTTTCGGTGCTACCATGATATTTGCAGAGGGAGAAAAATGGAACACTGGCTTTATACAATACATATTTTAGGTCATGGAGTATCATTTAATATGGATACCATATTAACAATGTGGTTCTCTATGCTATTACTTATAATTTTGGCATTTATCACCACAAGAAAGCTTGATATGGTGCCAAACAAACTTCAACTTGCAGGCGAAGGTATTGTTAAATACTTCAATGATATAGCAAAATCAAGTATGGGTAATGATGAGGCTCAAAAGCATATTGCAATTATTCTTACTTTGTTTATGTTTATTTTGACTGCTAATTTGGTTGGACAGTTGCCTTTGAAATTGATTCATTTGACAAATGGCGAATTAGCATCTCCAAATAACGATATTAATATGACAGCAGCAATGGCAATTGTTGTTTCTATTTATTATATTTTTTATGGTGTAAAAAGAAACGGTTTCAGATTCTTTTTCAAAGGCTTCAGTATTGACGGAATCATTATTACTTTGGTTGATACCTTGGAACTTTTTGTCAGACCATTTTCACTTGCACTTCGACTTTTTGCCAACATCTTGGCAGGTGAGTTGTTAGTTGCAACATTTATAAGTCTATGCGCGGTAGTTTTACCATTACCGTTCATGTTGTTTGAATTATTCGTAGCTTTAATTCAAGCGTTAGTATTTACCCTTCTATCAACTACATATATATCTATGGCTGTTCAGGAAGAGTAAAAATCAAAAAGTACAACATTGTATTTTATTTTAAATAAAGGAGAAAAACATGGCAGTAGAACAAACTTTAGATTTAGCAAAATTAGGTGCCGGTATTGCAATCGGTTTTGGTGCAATAGGTGGTGGTTTAGGCTTGGGTATTGCAACAAAAGGTGTACTTGATGCAATCGCTCGTCAACCGGAAATCAAAGCAGAAGCTTTCAAAAACTTCATCATCGGTGCAGGTTTGGCAGAAGCAACAGCTATTTATGCTTTGTTTATCGCTATTATGTTATTGTTCAGCAAATAAGGATATTCGGATAAATGATGGAATTTAATGCTACATTTTTAATTGCAATGCTTAGTTTTGTTGTGTTCATTATGATTATGAACGCAATATTCTACAACCCTATTTTAGGCATAATCAGAAAAAGAGAAGATTATATCAACTCTAATTATGAAGATGCCAAAAGATTTGAAAATTCTGCTCAAGAGTTCAACACGACAAGAGCAGCCAAGTTGGAGCAAGTGCAAGAAAAATGCAGGCATGAATTCAAAACGGTTGTAGATGCGGCTCAAACTGATGCGTCTGATAAAATCAAGGTAGCTAGAGAAAATTCAAAAGTGGCTATACAAAGTAAGAAAGACGATTTGTTGAAAAACGAACAAGCGTTAAAAAATCAAATCAAAAACACGGTTGTCAAAGATTTGGCATCAACTATTGCGACAAAGTTGCTCGGCAAAGAAACCAAAATTGACAATGCTGATTTTGAACCTGTGAACAGAGTAATGGACTAGTAGGACAATGCAAGAATTTTTATCAATATTAAAATATTTAGCAACATCAAATACCATAAACTTTATTATTATGGTTACATTGCTTGCTATAATCGTCAAAAAGATGAATTTGGGTGCATCATTAGAAAAATCTATTGAGGCTGTAAAATCTACTATTTCAAAATCTGATGAAGAAAAAGCAGGTGCACAGAAAAAACTTGATAGTGCAAAGGATTTGATTGAGAAACTTCCACAAGACATTAAAGCTTTGGAAGAAACTTCAAAGGGAAAAGTTGAAGTTTTCAGAGATAAGATTGATGAAAATACTCAAAAAGCAATTTTCAATATTGAAAAAAATGTTGACAGAGTTGTTTCAATTGAAGAAAAGAAAATTTCTAATCTTTTGACCGAAAAAACTTCATTGGCATCTGTTGAGCTTGCAAAACAACATATTGAAAAAATGTTGGAACAAAACCCTGAATTACACAACCAATTTATTCAGAATAGTATTGATGAACTTGATAAGGTGAAAATATAATGACAGAAACACTTATCTCAGCAATTTCAAAAAATTATGCAACTGCGCTAATGGATGTAGCGTCAGAAAATAATTCTTATGAAAAGTTTGAAACACAATTAGGTCAAATCTATGATGTGCTAAATTCATCAAATGATTTGCAAATTGTGATGACAAATTCCTCAATTTCTACCGAAAAGAAAATCCAGATTTTGTCTGAAATTTTTGATGGTAAAATTGAGAAAAAGTTGATTAATTTTTTGAAAATTTTGGTCGAAAAAAATAGATTTAACGAATTTGCAGCTATAAAGAAATCTTTTTCCGATATGGTTCAAAAGCTTTCTAATAAAAAGACTGTAGAAATAACTTCGCCGATAAAATTGAATTTTGAAAATAAGACTAATGTTCTATTCAAACTTGAACACAAATTCAACTGTGAAATTTTACCGGTTTGGAAAGTTGATAAAAGTTTAATTGCGGGATTGACTTTTAAATATGATGATTGCGTCATAGATACCAGTCTTCGCGCCAAGTTAGAAAATTTAAGTAAGAATATAAATAGGTAAGGGGGCATTATGGTATTAATACAACCTGATGAAATCAGCTCAATTATTAAAGAAAAAATTGACAACTATGAACTCCAAACCGAAATCTCAAATACAGGTACGGTATTAGAAATCGGTGACGGTATTGCCAGAGTTTACGGACTTCGTAATGTTATGGCAAACGAGTTGGTTCAATTTGAAGATGGGCACAGCACATTAGGTATTGCAATGAACCTTGATGAAGACAATGTTGGTGTCGTAATCTTGGGTGAATATACAAATATTAAAGAAGGTACTGTTGTAAAAACTACAGGCAGAATCGCATCTGTTCCTGTTGGCGATGGCTTAATCGGCAGAATTGTTGACCCTACAGGTAAACCTCTTGATGGTAAAGGTGAATATAATTATTCAAAAACAAGACCAATCGAAAGAGTTGCTCCGGGGATTGTAACAAGAAAATCTGTTCATGAACCTTTGCAAACTGGTTTGACCGCAATTGATGCATTGACTCCAATCGGTCGTGGTCAAAGAGAACTTATCATTGGTGACAGACAAACCGGTAAAACCGCTATCGCAATTGATACTATTATCAATCAAAAAGGCAAAGATGTAATTTGTATCTATGTTGCAATCGGTCAAAAAGCATCAACAGTAGCTCAATTGGCTAAGACATTAGAAGAACACGGAGCTATGGATTATTCAATCATAGTTTCATCAACTGCTAATGAATCAGCACCGTTGCAATATATCGCACCGTTTGCAGGTGTTACTATTGGTGAAGAATTTATGGAACAAGGCAAATCCGTTTTGATTATTTATGATGATTTGTCTAAGCACGCTCAGGCATACCGTGCCATGAGTTTGCTACTTAAAAGACCACCAGGACGTGAAGCATACCCTGGGGATGTATTCTACTTACACTCAAGACTTCTTGAACGTGCAGTAAAATTGAATGACGAACTGGGTGGTGGAAGTATTACAGCATTGCCTATCATTGAAACTCAAGCAGGCGATGTTTCAGCATACATTCCAACAAACGTAATTTCAATTACAGATGGTCAAATTTTCTTGGAATCAAATGCATTTAACGCAGGTATCAGACCGGCTATCAACGCAGGTATTTCAGTATCTCGTGTTGGTGGTGCAGCTCAAACAAAAGCTATTAAACAAGTTGCAGGTAAATTGCGTTTGGATTTGGCTCAATATAGAGAACTTGAGGCATTCGCTCAATTTGCATCAGATTTGGATGCATCTACTAAAAAGCAATTGCTAAGAGGTCAAAAATTGACAGAAGTATTGAAACAACCTCAATACAACCCATTGAGTGTAGCAGAACAAGTTTCAATTTTGTTCGCTGCAAACGAAGGTGTTTTGGATGATGTTGAAAACGTAAATATTTCAAGATTCAAAAAAGAATGGTTTGTTTATTTCAACGCAAACTTCAAAGATTTGGTTGAAAGTTTAAATTCAGGTTCAGCATTGTCTGATGAAGATAAAAAGACATTGGCAGACGGACTTGCTAAATTTAAAAGCACATTCTAGGAATAAAATATAGTATCAGGTATAAATCAATGGCAAATTTAAAAGATATCAAAAACAGAATACAAAGTGTAGAAAGTACGAAAAAAATCACTCGTGCAATGAAGATGGTGGCTGCGGCAAAGGTTAAAAAATCCGAAACTGCTGTAAAAACATCTCGTCCATACACAAGAGAACTTGTTTCAATGTTCCAAAAGCTGCTAAATTCAGTAACAGAATTTAGTGCAGATACCTTGAAAATTAAATCTGCCATTGATGATTATCCTGCGCTATTACAATCTCGTGATGTAAAAAGCGTTGGTGTGCTTGTTATTACATCAAATAAAGGGTTGGCAGGAGCTTATAATGCCAATGTCGTTCGTGATACTTTGAGAAGAATCAAGGCTTATCAAGAACAAGGTGTTGAAGTTTCTTTGTTTATAGCAGGACAAAAGGGCATCTCAGGACTTAGAAAAAAAGCAAAAGACCTTGGTGTGCCTATTGTGAAAAAATATTTTTCTGCAGTTGATACTCCGACTCCGATAGAGGCAAGAGATATTGCAGAAGATATGGCAGAGTTTTTTGTATCTAAAAAGATTGATAAAATTGAAATTGTAACAACTCGATTCAAAAATATGATGAGTTATTTTGTGGAAGATTGGCAAGTTTTGCCGGTTGTCGGTATTGCAGATGTCCATGAACGCATTACTGACGATGTTTTAGACCCACTTATGGAATTTATTCCTGATAAGCATCATATATTGCAAAAAATTGTTCCAATGTATATGACAAATATCTTTTATCAAGCGTTGTTGGAAGCTCAAGCAAGTGAACTTGCATCTCGTATGACATCTATGTCAGCCGCTACAACTAATGCAGAAAAAATGATTAAGGAATTGTCTGTTGAATACAACAAAACAAGACAATTTGCGATTACTCAAGAAATTATTGAAGTTGTCAACGGCGCAAATTCCTTGGGCTAACATTGAGTGTTCGAATTGGTAAATTTTCATGTCGTAACAGGGAGCGTTGTTTTAAAGTAAAATAATAGACTTAACTGTGCGTCGTTGTAATCTCCTGTAACTCTTGTTGAGGATTACCACGGTTAAGTCCATTGATACATTTGCAAGTCAATGTCCCTTGTAATGACGTGCTTTTTTTATCATATTGTCATTCTGAAAGGATTAAAAAGTAAACAGGTCACCCTGAATTGACTAGAATATAAGTTGAGCTAGAGCGAAACGTAATATTCTGTTCTTACTCGGTATTTCAGGGTCTCAAATATTACAATTTTTATATAAGACTAATATGTTCAATTTGAGATGCTGAAACAAGTTTAGCATGACATAAAATAATTTTACTTTACCCTAAAAAGTTCATCAAGTGTGATATCAAGTGCTTGGGCTATGTTTGCTACAACCAAAATTGTTGGGCAAACTTTTGCATTTTCTATTCTATATAAGTGTTGTGGGGTTATATCTGCTTGTTCTGCCAAATATTCTTGAGATAGTTGCTTTTTGGCGCGTTGTATTCGGATATTTTCTGCTAAATTTTTCAATAATTCTTCTTTTTCAAACATTTATTAATTCTAACCTGTTTGACAAAGAAATATCACAACATATAATTTATATTATGAACATATATGTTTATAATATAAACATAAAATTAGGGGGTGAAATGGAAAATAATAAATTTGAGATGTTTAGATTTAGATTAGCAGAGGGTGCTACGCACATAAATATCCCACCAACCAAGGTAAAATTTGGTTTTACATTAGCAGAGGTTTTAATCACTCTTGGTGTTATTGGTGTTGTCGCAGCAATGACAATTCCGACATTGATGGCTAATCATCAGAAAAAACAGACCGTTGTAAAATTGCAAAAAGCTATTTCTGTTATGAATCAGGCTTACCGTCTTGCTTATGATGATGTCGGTGAGGCTACTCCTGATGAAGCGCGCACTATTGGTGCAGAAGGGTATTTTAATAAGTTTTGGGCTCCTTATCTCAAGACTTCTTCATTTTGTAACCAAATTGGTTGTGGTTATGATATGAAAGGTGTAGCTGTTTATGGACAGCCTTGGAAAAAGCCAAGTGGAGCTTGGTATCCAATTCAATTAAATTCTAATGAAACCAGAATTGGGCTTTTTACTATGGATAATTTTTTCTATTTGATAACATGTGCAGTTGGTGGAACTCCAGAATCGATGATTACTTCTGCTAGTATTTTTGTAGATATAAATGGTACTGCAAAACCTAATGTTTTTGGACGTGATGTTTTTGTCTTGGAAAGAAAAATAGATGGAGAAAAAGGTGGGGTTGTCTTACCTTCATGTTCTACTTATTCAGATGATTCTATAAATGTTAGTTGTTCAAAGTCTGGTGGTGGAGGTTGTTGTGCTGAGAAAATCAAGCGCGCCGGTTGGAGAATAGATAAGAGCTATCCGTGGAAATAGTAACTCTCATCAGAAGAGACGATTCAAAGATGTCTATGTCATTCTGAATAGGATAAAATCTACGTTGCTACGCAACTTGATTTTTTATCCTTTTAGAATGACAACGCAAGACCGCTTTGCAGAGGATTACTACGTCGCTTGTAGACTATGGTGACTTTGCTCGGCTTGTTGTTTCTCGTAATGACACATAATCATTAAATAAAATGTTTTTGTTGAGCTTTCATGAATGCTACGTTTGTTGATGCCGGGATTGTTTCAGGTGCTTGAGGTTGAGCATTTTTCTTTGCTTCTCTGCGGTTAGTCAAGTATATGTTCAACCTTGGAATACCGCAACCTAATACGATACCAGAGTATGCGTAACCTACGATTTGAGCGATATTTAGTGCTCTTAATTTCTTTTTAGTAGCTTTATCAGCAAGTTTTAGCATTTCGCTGTAGTTTAGAGCTTTGCCATCTTTGAAGGCTTTTTTGCCAAGTGATGCGTGCAGAACCTCATCTCTGGTTTTCAATACTGAGTTTGTAATCCACTTCAACGCGCCTTCGCCGTCTTTTTTGATTAAAGATTTGTCAAATGCTTGAGCTACAAGTTTTTGTACAAAGTTACCCAAGATTAACCAGTTTGCAAATCCTAAAGTATCTTTGATTGCTGATTCGCTCAATTCGTTGTCATTTCTTGCAGCTAAAAATCTTGACATAATAGTTACACCATAGATAAATTTGAATTGTTTAATTGATGGTGTAAATCCCTTGAATTGTAAGTCTTTTACAAGGTTTTTAGGGTTGCCGATTGTAGCAAGTACGCCTGAACCGAACAATAACGCAGCTAAGCCTTTTTTGATTTTGAATTTAGTAGAATTGTCTTCCTTACCGCCTCCAACGAATCCGCTTTTACCTGTTTTCTTTTTAGTTAAGTAAATGTTTAAAGGTTGAGCAGAAACACCAACAGCAGATGCAATACCGATACCGATGAGTGAACGTTTGATGTTCATTGATTTCATCGCTTTAAGGAATGCATTACCTGCAATATCTGCAGAATTTTTGAATGCATCTTGAACTTTTTCTTTGGAGAAAACTTTTCCAAGTTTATAAGCATTTTCCAAGATGTAATCTACCGTGTAGCGAGAAGTGTGGTTCTTTTCGCCTTGTTCAGCGACAATTCGGAAGTTGTTTTCGGAACCTAATGCTGAAATAATTGTATTTTTAGCGTTATTTAAACCTTCTTTAGAAATCTTTTTAGATGCACCGTTGATTTCTTTTTCCATAATATCAACGGTTTTTGTGATAGCTTCATCATCAAGTTTAATCCATTTGCCGTTTTCTGTTGGGCTTAATGTTTCATATCGTTTGAATGTTTCGGTTAAATATTCTCTTAGCGGATTGATATTAGAATCTTTGCTTGCAGCTTTTAATTTTTCATTAAAGATTTTTCCGTGTAAATCAAGAGTTTCAGAGTCTGCAAAAATATCGCTGGCTTTGATATCATTTTTGCCGAATTGGTACATTCCGTTGATACCTGCAGCTAATGCTAAACCTGCAAGAGTTCCGTATACGCCAACCATTGAGTGATTTACGGTTCCCATACCTTCACGTCTTGCTGTTTCCATACCTGCATCAGTACCACGGCTAAAGTCTGTAATTGTTCTTGGCAAAACCATACAGCCTAAATCTACGGCACAAGCTCCCCACGCTTGGTTTGTGTCAAGAAATCTCAACGCTAAATCGCCCATACCTGTGAAATTAGGATTAGTGGTTTGCGGTTGGTTGCTATATTGTTTTCTTGTGAATCCTTTTAATTGTGGGGTTGTTTGAGTATTTAGTTGTTTAATGTCTACTATCATAAGCTATTTATTTTCCATATTATCCAAAAAATGATTTGAATGTTTTTGAGTTATCTTTTATTAGGTTTTGTGTAAATGTTGTTGTTTGAGTTTTTGGTTGCACTTGCGTATTTAGTGCATTTTCTTTTTGTAATTTTTCTTTTTTGTTTGTTTGAGTTCTTGTGTATAGCGGAATGAATATACCAAGAGATAATAATGAGAATGCTAAATTACCTAATTGACACCAAGCTCTAAGGTTTTTAGCCTTTGTTCTCATTGCTTCATCTGCAATTGACCCAAGTTCGTCTGTTGATTTCATTTTGGTGTGTTTAGCCCAGTTCCAGAAACGTTTAAGGATATTATCTTTAGGGTCGGCATCTTTTAATCTGTTGATTAATTTAATTCCGTCTTTGTTATGTTTTTCAATCGCTGTAGCTATTGCTTTTGCCGCATAATCACCCAAGAAATAGAAACTTGAGAATGTTGCAATATCTCTGATTGTGTTTTCTTTCAATTCGTTAGAATCTTCTGCAGCTGCAAGTCTGCTAGAGAATGTTGCTGCTGAAATAATTCTTGCTTGATCCATTGTAGGGAAGATGTTTTTGAATTGGAACATCTTCAAGCTAGGTTTATCCATCAACATAGATAATCCTGTAACTGCCCACATCAATGGTACAGCGATGAATTTTTGAGCTGTTAATTTTTTCTTTTCATCAGGTGATAATATTCTTTCTTGGTCATCGTTGTAAATAGGTGCACCTTTTTTACCTGACATTTTGTGAGTAATCCATCTGTTGATAGGTTGAGCTGCAATAGCAAGCGGAATGATTATACCTAAACCTGCTAAACTCTTAGCGTTTACTAATTTTTTAGCTTTAGAGAAGTATTTTGTAAGTTCTTCTGTTTCTGTTACTGCTGCATGTTCAACTCCTGATGGCAAATCTTTAATTAAACCTTCTTTGCACGCTCCATGGAGTACGTCAGCTGCACTTTGGCATAAGTGGCTTAATGTGCTTGAGAAGAATCCTTTATCACCTGAGAACTTAATGTTTTCCGCTATGCCGCTTTTGCTAACCATATAGTTATACATTTCAGCCGCATAACCTTTTTCAGGTTTATCACTGACAATATTTTGAGCCATTTTTCTCAAATGAGAATTAAATTCTTTATCGTTAGCAAAAATTTCGCTAAACTTCTTCAATCCGCCTTTGCCAATATCACCATCAACACCTTCAATATCAGTAAACATTGTTTTTAGTGCTGAATATACGCGGTCTTCTTTCGAGCTACCTTTAGCTTTGGCAAAGTATGTTTCAACTTGTTTAATAGTGTCGCCGTTAGCCCAAGATGATGTTAAGTTAGACTTGTTAAAGCTACCCATAACAGGTCGGTTTAACAATTTAGCTGCACCCATAACAATAAAACTTGGGATAATACAGTTAATTACAAGTCCTGAGCCTTCACGTCTTAAAGCTTCAAAACCGCCAAGCAAGTTTAGTTTACGTTCTGAAGTTTCGTTTCCGTTTTCGTCTTTTTTCTTAGAACCGATGAATGTTTCAAAGAAAGTTCTCGGAATAATAGCCGTAGATAAGTCCAATACGGCAACATTGACCATAGGGCTTTCTTCACACTTTTGAATACCTCTAAGTGCCAAGTTTCCAAGTCCAGTAAAACTTGTGTTATCCCTTTGGGTCATACCAACCTTGTTATTTGGGGTTAATCTTTTATTATTTACACTACCTAATTCAACTTTATTTATCATAATTAATTTTACTACTTACTGCCGAATGTACTTTCATTATAACCAAGACACATGTATTAGAAAAGTCGTGAATTTTAAAAATTGCGCGCATGGGGTCAAATGTAAAATTAATGTAAAGATAACTTTTTGCATATTTTTATAAAAATATGATATTTTTAAACGAATTTTGGCTAAAAATGTAAAAAATACACTATCAAAGTTTAAAAATTGGCAAAAAATACTTATTTTTTAAGTAAAAATTTTTTGTAAAATTTTGTTAAGTTTTGGTATTAATATGCTAATTTCCTTCATAATCTATAGAGTGTATTTAAAAAATGAGCATGATATTCTTATTTTAAATAATTAAAATACATATTTTACAGTATATCTTTGCCGATATTTTATTATAAGATATATTAATGTAGAAAGTAAACTTTGAGAAATGATAAATATGCAAGAGAGAAATAACAGAAACAGACGTACGCAAAATACTAGAAGAACAAAGAGATATTCAAACGGTTCTGCGGATAATCCGTTTGAGAATTATACAAATGGTAGAAAACAATCACAGTCTACATTTACCAAAATTTTGACTTTGATGGTTATTGTCTTTTTGACCGCGATATTTGCAATTTTGTTATTCGCAAATAATCAGGAAATCCTAAGTAAGAGTTTGGGTGAACATTCGTTCATTTCAAATATATTGTCAAAATTGTCTTTAGGAAACAGTTCAAAAGAAAAACCTGAATTTGCACTTCCGTTTGGTCCGAGACGTCAAAATATTTTGTTGCTTGGAGTAGATTCAAATGGGGCGGATTCTGATTTGTGGGTTGGTACAAGAACCGATACCATGATTTTATTAAACATTGACCCTCGAACAAAGACTGTTAATGCTATTTCTATTCCTCGTGATAGTAAAGTTTATTTGCCAAAAGGTATGGGCATTCAAAAAATCAACGCAGCTCATGCTATCGGTGGCGTTGAAATGACAATTAAAACAGTTGAAGATACTTTAGGTGTTCATATTGATAAATATATTATGTTCCATGATGAAGGCGTTCGAGCTATTGTCAAAGCTTTGGGCGGTGTTGATATTTATGTAGAAAAAAATATGCACTACAATGATAACGCAGGACATTTGCATATTAACTTCACAAAAGGTAAACACCATTTGACCGAAAAAGATGCGGTTGAATATTTAAGATTTAGACATGATGCTTTGGGCGATATCGGAAGAACTCAAAGACAACAATGGTTCTTGAGAGGTTTGTTGGCAGATTTACAAAAGCCTGAAACTATAGTAAAAATCCCTCAAATTGTTTCAGTTGCCAATAAATATGTAAAAACAGATATGTCAGCTTATGAAATGGGACAATATGCAGCATTAGCTAAAGGTTTTGATATGGATAATATTGAAATAGCAATGCTCCCTGGGGCTCCAAATAAACATGGTTATACAAGTTATTGGATTTTAGACCCAGAAAAAACTCAAAAAGTTGTGGATAGATTAATTTACAGACAAAAACCTGATGGAATGAAAGAGTCTTATACGGCAAGTATTATGAGCTCTCCTGACGATAAGTCAGAGGCAGCTGAACTTAAATCAGCATTAGAGAAGGCTGGAATTGATGTAAGATGTTCAGGTACATTAAAGTCTGCTCATTCTCAATTTATTGCACATTCAAATTATGTGACAATTGATTATTACGCAAACTTGAAAAAGCAAGTTCCTGAAGTTAAATCAAGACAATTTGTATATGACCCTGCTACATTTATGTGTGCAGATACTGATTTTACAATTGTTGTAGGCAAGGATAATAAATAAGAGGATTTTTAATTATGGTAATGAATGCTATCCAAAACAGAAAAAGTGTAAGAAAATATTCAGATAAACCAATTTTGGATGATGTTTTACACAAGGTTCTTGAGGCTGGCAGATTGGCTCCTTCTTGGGTAAATGTTCAGCCATGGAAATTTATTGCCGTTAAATCTCAGGACATTAAAGATATTCTATGTGAGGCATCAGGAGGTCAGCCTCAAGTGAAAAATGCACCTGTTGTCATTTGTGCTGTTGCAGATTTAGATGATTGGAGCAGAACAAAGTTTGGCAAAATTTTGGCAGAAAAAGGGGTAGATGATTCAACTATTGATGCTTATTTATCATCTCCGACTCTAAATCCATCTAACCTTGGAGAATTTGAAGTATTGATGCGCAGTGTAGAACAAGTGACTTATGCGGTTTCTTATATGACATTGGCTGCTCAAGAATTGGGGTTGGGTGCTTGTGTTGTCGGTGCTTTTGCTAACGAATTAACAAAAAAAGATGAAACCTTGACTAAAAAGGTAAAATCTGCATTAGGTCTAAATTCTAAACAAATTTTGGTTGATATGGTTACTCTTGGGTATGAAGAAAATCCAAAGGAAACAAAAAAATATAGAAAAGCTTTTGATGAAGTAGTTATGTTTAAATAAGGAGAATATATGACAATTCCAAGTTTGGGCGGAAACGGTCACGACTTCCACCCTCAAGCAAAAATTTATCCGACAATTCAACCTAATTCGTCGGATGTTCAGCCTACCCAAGTTCCTGAAACAAATGCCGTTCAACAAGTACCTGATGCTGAAACTCAAGCTGTAGGTGAGGGTTCTCAAACTGTTGCTACAGTAAAACAGGCAGATGAAAAAGAATATTCAATTGAGCAGTTCCAAAAAGATTATGCATCTCTTGTCGAAAGTGAAGTTATGCCTGTTTTATCAGGTTTTGAAAATGAGCGAAAACAACGTCTTACTTGGGCTATTGTAGCTGCAATTGTTTTGGTAATTTTAGGCTTTGGTGTGTTTATCGGTATTGATTCAAATCAATCAGGAAAACTTGCGTTTGCTTTATTTGGTGCGGCTTGGGGTGTTTGGGCTTGGATTAAGAAAAGTTTTGAACACAAAGTCAAAAGACTTATTATGCCGACTTTGATGCACGCTGTTCCGGGGTTTATTTGGCAAGAAACTCCACCTGTTACGGCTAAAGATATTTCCGATTGTATGATTTTTCCTTTTGCAAATGCATCTAAAACTTTTGATGATTGCTTTTTGGGTGAATATAGAAAAGTGAAAGTTGCAATGTCAGAATGTGAATACGAAATTCGCTCAGGTAACAGTTCAAATACTGTATTTCAAGGCATTGTTATCAGATTTTCTATGAATAAGAATTTTGATGGTACGACAATTATCCGTCCTAAAAAGTCTCGTTGTTCTGATAATTATAAAGATTTGAAGAAAGCCAAATTGAGCGAAGTAAAACTTGAAGACCCTGAGTTTGACAAAAAATATGTTGTTTATTCAACAGACCAAGTTGAGGCAAGGTATTTGATTACCACTGCATTTATGGAAAGATTCAAAATGATAGAAAATGCGTTTTCTTCAAAATTTGCATACTGCTCATTTAAAGGTAAATCAATTTATATCGCACCACATACCGGTAAAGATTTGTTCAATTTGTGCAGTTTGGTTAAACCAATCGGTAATCGTGAACAGTTTGAAACTTTGTTCAATGAGTTTGCAGCAATCCTAGAATTGGTCGATTATTTCAAACTCGACAAAAAATTAGGCTTGTAAAACTCTGAAAAATAGTGTATAATTATATACAACAGATATAATTAAAAAGAATACGAGGATACTATGTTTTACATAAACGAAGGAGATTTTTCTATGTTACTTATTACAGTTTCAGTTACTGTTGTGGCTTTGGTTGTGCTTTTTGCTCTTTACAAGATGTATGTTCAACTAATCCAAAAGAAAAATAAAGTTAAAGAGGCAATGGGCGGAATTGATGTTCAATTGAATAAAAGATACAGTTTGATTCCAAACATTTTGACAATTGCTAATAAGTTCATGGAACACGAAAAAGGTTTGATGACAGAAGTTACTGCATTGAGAACTCAGGCTGCAGGTATGCGCTCTACAGCTGATACAATTGCTAAGAAAATTGATTTGGATAATCAAATTGCAGCAAAAATGGGTCAAATTATGCTAAATGTTGAAAATTACCCACAATTGAAATCAGACCAAACAATGATTCAAGCAATGCAAACTTATTCTGAAGTCGAAGAACATATTGCAGCTGCAAGAAGATTTTACAACAGTGCAGTTAATGATTTGAATAATTCAACGGAAATCTTCCCAAGTTCTATTATTGCAAATATGATAGGTATCAGGCCTTATCCGTTCTTTGAGGCTAACGAGGCTGCAAGACAAGAAATCCACGCAGCAGATTACTTCAAAAACTAAAATTTTTATATTATACTAAAAAGATGGGTTGAACGACCCATCTTTTTTATTATCAAATCTATTTATGTGTCTGTAGCTCAGGAGAATAGAGCATGAGTTTCCGAAGCTCAAGGTCGGGGGTTTGATTCCCCCCAGGCACGATATTTTTTCTAAGCTGAGATTGGCATAAATATTGCGGTTGGTTTTCTGTGAAGGTTTCTTGTTACACCATCTGATACTGCTGTGCCTTTGCCTGTTGTGATTTCAGTGTGCCCATATTTAGAACTGTAACCTGCAACCCCTCTGCTATAAACTAATACGCAACCTGCAGGAAGTGTTTTTAGGTTCACGCCGTTTGGAGAGATTTCTTTAAATTTCTTATTTCGGCGCATTATGCTTACCATATCGCACGCATTACCGGATTCATATTTGCCCATTCCGGCTCTTGATATTGCATTTTTTACATATCTTGCACATTTGCCTATAAAACCGACAACACTGTTTACTGCTTGTTGAGCCAATTTCAATCCTGCGTTTGCGCAATACCCAAGTTTTTTCCAAAAAGACATATTTTGAGTATTGTTTCCGACACTCACTCCTCTGCCAGATGATGCAGTTGAATAAGTTCTTCTTGTTGCTGTTGAAAATGTCGGAAATATGTAATTGAATGTTGGCATTTTAGGAAATGGAATAATATTCAATTTTGGCATATTTGCTAAATAATTGAATGTCGGAATGTAGCTTCCGGCACTGAACGGATTGCTGTATGCCGTATAATTTTTAGCAAACGAGCCATTATAAAATGAAGTTGGTAAAATCCATTGAATAGTCATATTTCCCTTTAAATCCCCTGTATATATATAAAGGTTATATATGGATGATAATTGCCTTATTTATTGGATATATTAAGAAATGTTAATGGAACAGAATGGCAGTCGTTTCTATTTGTTCTTTGTGAAGTTTGGAATGTGCATACAAATAATCGCCCACTAAAAAAACATGGCCCCGGCGCGATTCGAACGCGCGGTCTTTGGTTTAGGAAACCACTGCTCTATCCTGCTGAGCTACGAAGCCATGTTTGTTTTAGTTAAATATAAAATTTATTTGTCTTTATTATTGCATATAATTAACCAATCGGTCAACCTCTCTTATAATCCTGTTTTTTCCGCAAGTTTGAAGTAATCAATAATATCGTAGATTGCAGAAATCTCTTTCATAAAGTCGTTGATGTTTTTCATATCTGTTAGTGGATGGAGAATGTCGCCGATTTCAAACAAATTTTTATTAGTAGATATGGCAAACATTACTTTATCGTCAAAAAATGCACATTTAGCCTTGTTTGACCCAAATGCGGTATGCAATGTTTTGAATCTTTCCATGAATGCTGTGGTTACTAAATATCTCCCCTCAATTTGGTCAGAAGATGAAACTTCATATTTTTTGTTAAATTCAGGGTCTTCAAGTATTACCGAATTTAATGTCTCTTCTTTCTTTTTTCTAAAAAATACTTTATAAAGCAAGCAAGTAAGTAGTACTAATAGGGAAAGAAAAATAGAAATTCCGATAGGTAGTTCAGATAATGTTAATAAAAAAAATATTAGCATTATTGTATTTACCCACAAAAGTGGGGCATAGTTTTTTACGTTCATATCGCCTTTTGTAGTGATTATGGTTTTATTTTGGATAGTCTTATTTGAGTCTATCATAATAATAACTCCAGTAAAAACTGACCAAGCCATTGGGCTTTTAACGCCTTTAAATAGATTTGTCATAATAGTTTCTGATAAGACAAAGTTTACACCTCTATATGTTCCAGAAAAAGTGTCATCATTCACTCTTGCTTCATAATGTCCAAAGAGTTCACTTTTGTTGATTTCTTCGTCTGAAATCAGTATAGATTTAGAATACCAATATAACGAACCAAAAGTTTCTAATAGTTCAGGTATACATACCGTTTTTATCTTATCATTAAATGTTTTAATTTTATTATTCAATATAAAAAAATAATGCATGATTGGGATAATTAGCAGTAACTGTATGATGAATAAGAGAGGACTTATTCCTAAAACAATAGTAGGAAGTATGTACAAAACAATTGTGCCAATTGTTAATAAAAAGACTGTCTGTCGTAATTTCGTACGTTCAGATTCTAATTCTTCTAACTTTGGTACAACGAATTTTGCATAGTTTTGGTAAAACTCAAACTCTTTTGAATTTTTAGTAGTTTCTGTTTTTGTCATAATACTAATTATAACAAATTTTTTAAGCTAATTCAAATAGTTTCGGTTCGTAGAATTTACAACCCTGTTTTTTCCGCAAGTTTGAAGTAATCAATAATATCGTAGATTGCGGTTATTTCATTGTAAAAAGATTCTATTTGTTTAGGGTCTTTCAAAGAATGAAATAGTCCTCCTGATAATTCAAAAAAATCTTTATTTGTATGTAGTGCAAACATTATTTTGTCGTCGAAAAATGCACATTCTATGTTTTTGGTTTTAAACGCAGTTTGGAGATTTTTAAATCTATCCATAAATGCAGGTGTAAT
>DHMN01000013.1:0-1686 GCA_002405805.1 Cyanobacteria bacterium UBA4641
AAGAAAAGTTAACATTTGATAAACTATACTTATTATTCAAATATGGCGAAAAGGATAATCCTTGGGAAAAACTTGCCTATGAAGATGTTAAATACATCAAGAAGAAATTATCTGAAAGAGTTGTAGGACAAGATGAAGCCATTGAAAAAATTGAGAAAACAGTTGTTAAAGCATATATGGGGTTAACAGGTTTACATAAGACATCAAGTAGGTCCATGCCAAAAGGGGTGTTCTTCTTTGTAGGACCAACTGGTGTTGGTAAAACAGAACTTTCTAAAGCACTTGCTAAATTCTTATTTGGTGATGAGCAGGCTTGTATTAGATTTGATATGAGTGAGTATGCACAAGAGAATTCAGACCAAAAATTAATTGGTGCTCCACCGGGATATGTTGGATATGAACAAGGTGGACAATTAACAAATGCTATAAAAGAAAAACCATTTAGTGTAATTTTATTTGATGAGATTGAAAAAGCAGCTAAACCAAATCCAAGAATACTTGATATTTTCTTACAAATACTTGAAGATGGAAGATTAACTGATAGTAAAGGTGAAACAGTATATTTTAGCGAAAGTATAATCATATTTACATCAAATCTTGGTGCAAGTGAAGTTAAGCCGTCTGATAATAAAGAAGAAACAGCGGAAGAATTTATTAAGATTGTTAAGAATTATTTTGATAACGAAATAAAAAGACCAGAAATTCTTGGAAGAATTGGTTATAGTAATATTGTTCCATTTAATTTTATTCTTGATGATGAGTTCGCTATCCGAATTGCGAAGAGTAAATTAAATCCAATTAAGAGAGGAATTCAAGAAAAATATAGACTTGATTTAGAATTTGAAAGCGAACTTAATTTTATTAAGTATATTTTAAAAAGAGTTGATAAATCAAAAGGTGGTAGAGATATTCTTAATGCAATTAATGATATTTTACTTGATGAATTATCAATGTTCTTGTTTAACAATAAACAAGATTTAGGGCTATATAAGGGTTCAAAATTGCTTGTCAAAACATCAGACAAAGGATTAGAGTTTAGTTTTAATGATTAAGTTTAATGTTGCACTTATAAATACATGCACAGAAGTAGAAGGTCCATTTAAAAGATTGTGCATATGGTTTCAGGGTTGTAATAGAAATTGCAAAGGTTGTTGTAATAAAACATTACAACCTTTAAAACTGTCCAATATAATTTCTCTTGAAGATTTAATTGAAATAATAAGAAAAAGTAAAATAGAGAACAAAATAGAGGGGATAACACTATCAGGAGGAGAACCACTCTTACAAACTGATTTAGTTAAACTACTTGAAGAAGTTAAAAATTTGGAATTAGGCATAATTCTTTTTACTGGATATCAATTAAATGAAATTGAAGATAATTTAAAAAGTCAATGTGATATCATCATTGATGGTTATTTTGATGAGCAGAAAATTGATAACTATAGAGCATTAATTGGTTCATTAAATCAAAATATCAATTATATTTCTGATAGATATACAAATGAAAAAGATTGGTTTTATAAAAAAAAGAACTTAATTGAAGAAATAAATGTTGGAAATGACATTATCTTTAATGGTGATAAAATATAGTAAAGGAAAATAACTAATGAGAATTTTATTTTTTGATTTAGAATATGCGAGTTGTAAAAATGGTTGCAAGATTTGTGAATTCGGGTATGTTATAAC
>DHMN01000013.1:1800-5781 GCA_002405805.1 Cyanobacteria bacterium UBA4641
GATGAATGGGATTGGTGGGCATTAAAACACATACTTACAAGAACTAAAAAGGAGTATGAAGAAAGACTTACTTTCAATAAATATTATCCTAAAATTAAGGAGATAATAGAAAGCTGTGATTATGTTCTAGGGCACTCACTAAATAATGATGCCAAGGCATTAAATGATGATTGTAAAAGATATAATTTACCAAGTATTGATTTTGATTTTTACGATGTTAAATTGTTTTATAAAGAATACAAGAATACTAAAAAAGAAATATCAGTATTAAACATTTTGGAAGAACTTGATTTAAAGGGCGAAGAAGGTGAACATGACGCTGAAGTTGACGCCTACAATACAATGATAGAGTTCAAGGAGATATTAAATAAACTTGGATTTTCTCTTATTGAGATTATTGAATTATGTCCTGATGTTAAAGATAGGACAGAAAACTTTATTGTTTCTTCAATAAAACAAAATAAAGAAAAAAAATGATAAAATTGGCGAAAAAACAGGTAAATTTGCTAAAAAATTGAAGAAAATTGCAGAAAAATATCCAGAAAGTGACAATTGGCCTTTAATTTGTTTATCGGATTCTATTAAAGAAACAACAACGGAAGGAAGATTGGGACTTATTGAAGCTATTTTTAATGCAGGATACAATTATGGAAATAAAGTAACAATTTGTTCATATTTTGTTATGGGGAATGAGTATGGTGAAAGAGATTTGTCTTGTGACCATAATATAGAAGATAACCATAAGGACATAAAAAAGATAACAATTGAAGAGCTGTCAAAAATGTTAAAAATAGAAATTAATGAACATGGTGAGTATATAAAACATGATGAAAACAATTGTAAAGCTACTGCATTTAATACTGCTCTAATTGAAAGTTTAAAAAAGAAAGGCATTTCTTATGAGCATTGGTTAAAACAATTTGAAAACTAACAAATGAGAAGAAGTAATTAAAATCAACTTCAATTTACTGCCTTAATTTTTCAAATGAAAATGTCCTTATATATATATGATGGATATATGAAATTTAATAACTTACATAGAAAATAACTCAATTTATGTTGGGTTATTTTTTCTTGTGAATTTTTTTGAAGAGTTCAAATGCTGAACTTTTGAACTTGATAAAATTTTTGCATAAAAATATTCCCGAACGGACAAATGGTGTTCGAACGACTATGTAAGAATAAAAATAAGGAGGTGCTGAAATGTAAGAAGTCAAAAACAAAATTCAAACAAAAGGAGGAATTAAAGAATGTAAAAGCAAACAAACACAATCATTGCCCCTTTAATTAGAAATAGGAAGAGATGTAGAAAGACTAGAAAATAATTAGGAGGAATTATGAAAGAAATTAAATTAGACAAAGTGTTTGAAAAGAAGATACAAATTTATCAAATAAATAGATTGGAAGAATTAAACGAGTTTTATCAAAAGCACAAACGAGAATACAAAAATATGAATGAGTTTTTAGTAAGTTTGATATTTGCTGGGCTTGATAGTGAAATCAATTTTGAAAGAGATGCGAGAACATATTTAACGAGTGGCACTCGGCAAACACCAGCAAGAAAATTCGAGCAGTAATTGAAGCTAATGCAAAAACCGGAAAGTACAGGACAACCTATGCACCATATGGATATGTTAGGGGTACAGATGAAAAGAGATTGCCGATTGTTGACGAACCTGCTGCAAGCAATGTAAAAAGAATATTTGAAATGCGAGCAAGTGGAATTAGTCCAAAACATATTGCGATGAAGTTTAACGATGAAAACATACCAATTCCGTCAGACTATAGAACTCAAAAATTTGGAATAACAGCTTATAGGTTTAGCCATCATCTTTGGACTTGTGATGTTGTAAAACAAATTCTTCGCAACCCAACATATTTAGGTCATTTGGTGCAACTTAGAACAACAAATATCTCATACAAAAACAAAAAGCAGGTAAAACGACCAGACGAAGAAAAAGTGATAGTTTACAATACACACGAACCGATAATCTCACAAGAACTTTGAGATAAAGTTAAAGAAATTGAAAGGTCGGTAAGCCAAGGCAAAGCACAGGGAAATCAAATAGTCCACCCACTTTCTGGACTAATGTATTGCGAAGATTGTGGCAACAAAATGCACATAGGTTGGAACAATACAAGACATTCACGAAAAGGTCCGAGAATACATAGACGAGCAAATTATAATTGTGGTGGATTTAAAGTTTTTGGCACAAGGGTTTGCACAAGCCATATGATTAAGTTTGAAGACATAGAAAGTATTGTTTTGCAAGACATTAAAACCAAAGCAAACTTTGTTAATTTTAACGAAGAACAAGCAAGGAAAGAGTTTTTGCAAAGACAAGAAAACCAGCAAAAAGAAAATCTTGTGCTTGATAACAAAACATTGCAAGACAAAACGAAAAGACTTGACGAAGTAACAAAACTTATTCGTTCGACTTATGAAGATAAAGTTTTAAACAAAATTCCAGAAGATATTTGCATATCTCTACTTAATAATTACCAAAAAGAAAAAGAAATTTTAGAAAATGAAATTTCACAAATAACTGAAAGAATAGAAAAAGTAAAACAAAACACGAAGAATGTTGATGGGTTTATAGAGCGAGTTAAGAAATACATAAATTCTCCCATTTTAACTCGAGATATGGCACTAGAACTGATTATAAATTTATAACCATAGATAAATTTATCAAAGGCAGTAAAGAGCCCCGAAAAATTCATATTTACTATAAACTCATAGACAATATAAACGGCATAGATTTTAAATGCAACAAACAAAAATGCGACCGCCTATAATTCGTATGAACTACAATCACTGTCTACAACAATGTGAATAGTGATTATGTAAAAGAAAGCACAAATCGTTTAAACGACAGACTAAATGAAAATGAAAAGCAATTAAGGAAGAGCAAGAAGAAAAGAAATATAATTTGGAAAATTTGTCTGATGAAGATTTTGATTTAATGTTAGAAGAAATGCTAAAAGAACGAAAAGAAAGAAAACGCAAACGAGAAAAAGATTTTGAAATGTAAAATTTACTACACTAGTTTTCACCTATTACACTAGTTTTAGGAAGTTTTAGAGAGAATTAGACCGAGAGTTGAAAAATGAACTCTCGGTCTTTTTTATGCAATTTTACTACACTTTTGGGAGCTGTTTACGCTCGAATTTTGTATTTTTAGCCTAAAATTAAGCAAAATTTTTTGCAAAAGAAAAACCCTTCAAAGTGCCTATTTTTTATACTTCTCAACTAAATTCATATAATATTCTTCTTTTGTCAAATCGTAAGTATGGTTATCTTTCACATCACAGTATTTTATATTTTTTTATATTAATTATGCATTTGCAAGTTTGTGTGCCATTTTTATAAAAACAATTTATCTATAATGTCTTTTGTTATTTTGCTTGCACCAAATGGTGTCCCTTGCATATTTCTACCAAACAAGTATTTTGTTGTTCCTTTTTGGTACAATGTCATACTTTTGCAATTCTTTTTATCATCAGCATATTCCCATTTTGCAACAATTTTTTCTGGTTTAACTATATCTATAAACTTATCTTTTGCAACTGATACAAGCACTATTTCTGGACTTAAATTATCTAGTAATTCCAAAAAAAGACTCTTGTTCATTAGAAAAAGTTGTGCATCTTTAGGTAACTTACCCCATGTAGGATTCGTTGCTATTGCCGTGCATAAATCAATATGAATTGCTGTATTTTCTTTTTTGTTGTCAAAGTATGAACAGCTTATTTCATTCAATCGTCTTTCATATGCGTTGAACCATTTCATATAGGGATTTATCTTGAAATAGTCATTGAAATTTTGAATCATGAGATCTATTGAATATTCTTTTTTATCTATCTCTTCCCTGATTATTTTTTCATCTTTAAAACGATTACCTTCAAACTCGTGGAATGATGGATTAATTGATACTGTGACAATTTTCGTTTTTGATTCTTGATATTGATTTAGATTTCCAA
>DHMN01000011.1:0-33943 GCA_002405805.1 Cyanobacteria bacterium UBA4641
TTGATTGTTTCGATTTCCAAACAACCATCGGAATCAAAGTTAAAATTGCTTTTCTTGATCCTAAATTTCTCCAAGAAAGAATCAAAGAAACTGTCGAAGTTGTAAGAATTGAAATCAATCTGACAGCAAAGCTTGTCCAAGTAGTCCAATAACAAACGTTTTTCAAAATTATTCATAACAAATTACCTCTATTGCATCTACAGATTAACGCATCTGGATAATTTGTCAGGGCCTATCAATGGATTTTGTTACATTGAGACGCAATTTTTCGAATTTCTTTATTCCTATACATTTGTACTTCAAATGTATTTTTTAATTAAAACAAAGGGGAACAGTAGAAAAAAGGAGAAGATATGGCAACAGTAGAACCTATAAGGAATAAGGAAGATATTGTAAAAGTTGAAAAAGTGTTAGCAGAAATGGGACAGCGAGAATTACTTTTATTTACTATCGGAACCAATTGTGGATTAAGGATTTCAGATATATTGAGGTTAAATGTTGAAAACGTTAGGAATAAAACACACATACAAATAACTGAACAAAAGACAGGAAAGTTTAAAAAGTTTCCAATTAATTCAAAGTTGCAACCAATGTTAAAAGAGTTTATTAAAGGTAGAAATGGGAAAGAACCCCTATTTTTATCTCACTGGGGACGGAGATTGGATAGAGTTACTGCATATTATTTAATAAGAAATGCTTGTACAAAAGCTGGTTTACAAGAGAAAATTGGCACACATTCTATGAGAAAAACTTTTGGTTATCACCATTACCAGAAGTTCAAGGATGTTGTACTTTTACAGAAAATCTTTAATCATTCAACCCCAACAGTTACTCTTAGATATATTGGAATAGAACAAGATGAAATTGATTATTCATACAGTAACTTCATCCTCTAATCCTTGTTATACTGGGGTTCCCTTTACATTTTAATCGTCTTACATTTTCTATAAATTGTAAAGCATTTTAGCCGAAATCTAACTTATGACTATGGTACCACAAATAAAATTAAATTAAATAATGATTAAAAAATGTAAAGGATTGTTCTTTTTATTTAGATTTATATGCCTAAAACTATTGATTTTATTGAATTTTAAAAATCGTCTTACATTATATAGATATTGTAAAACGATTTAGCTAAAAGGTGGTCAATGTAAGTAAATGTGTTCTAAGTAATAAATACTACACCATTATCTAGGAGATAATAATGCCAAAACCTATAATAAACTCTAATTTTAATCAAGAAACTAATTTTGCAAATAGTCTTTCAATATCACCAAAAACAACATTTGAAAGTCCTGAACTAGTTTTTAGGCGAAAAAGAAGTCAACAATATATTGATATTCTTAAAGGGTTTGACATTCTAGGGCACAATATTACACAAGATAAAATTAATTCAATCATAAATGCAATTAAGATGGAGCTTCCGGAATTATCTGTGAACGATTTGCCAATCGGGATTGTTGCTAAATGCTATCTTGGTGAACCTTATGAGGTACATACCCTTTCACTTATTGGCGGAATGATTATTGAACATTATAAGCAAGGGCAAGCTTTACCTGAAGATTTAGAAAAAGCTAGAACACTTGCGAATAATGAGAATTACGCATTTATTGAAGTTTATAAAACAAAACTAATTGCAATAAAAGAAGATGGAACAGCATCTATTATTAATGATAAAGATTAGGAGGCAAAATGAATTACGATGAATTTACAAATGAAGTAGTGAGAATTATTAACAATAATAATAGTAATATAAATGATAAACTATCTTCAATTAAAAACGAAGTAGGAGCTTTAGCTGGGTTTGTTGAAGCGGAAATTCAAAGAGTAAATTCTAATATTGTTGACCTAAAATCAGATGTTTCTTCTATGCACTCTGATATTTACCATTTACAAGATGATGTAACAAGTTTTAAAAATAGGTTTGAAGAATTTGTTAAAGATATAGAAAAGAAAAACAATATTACTCATGCTCAAGGCAGAATAATAATTCTAAATCAAGAAATAGAAAAAGAATTTGGCTTGTATGAAAAGGCAAGAAAATACTTGTTAGGCATATTGCAAACTGTTGATACTGGTCTTGTTAGTAAACAAGCCATTACGAATGCGACAGAAGATTTAATGATAGGAACACCAAGATATTGGTTGACTCCGTCATTAATTGCATTAGCTGCTTGGATTAACAATGACAAAGCACTTGCAGAAAAGGCTTTAAATGAAGGATTAACTCGTAACCAGTTAAAAACAATACTAATCTTTACTTTAATCAGTAATAGGCTTAAACGCAGAGATGCTAGTTTTATGTGGTTAAGTAAATATTTTGAACAACAAAATCCATTAGAAATGCCACAAGAAACTTTGATTTTAGTTAATGCTTATACTGATGGTGTATTTGGTCCAGATTCACAAGGTGAATGTATGGTTCAGCTTACAGGTTGGTTAGATTATCTTGCAAAACAACCGGAAATTGTTAAGGAATTAGAAGAAAACTGGATTGATAGAATCGGAATATTACCGATTTCAAAAGAAGAAGATGCTATTGAATATAAATACTTACCTAAGTACAGTAAAGATTACTCAGCAATAATCGACCTACTTGAAAAGGCTCAAAGAAATAAATCTTTTTACACTTATTTAGAAAACATTTTTAATGCTCAAAAAGAGAATAAAGATTATGTTACACAACTAGATGACATTCTTTACAAGCTAGTAAAAGAATACGATGAAGATGAATATGAGTTAAGAAAAGAACATAAAATGTGTGAACTTATAATCAAACACGAGGGGGATAAAGAACTAGCAGAACAGGAATTTGGGACTAATGTTGTTAGATTATTTGAAGACAAAGTAACCTTTTTCGATATCCTTACCAATGCAACGGTACAGGAAAATTCTTCTCCATCAATGAAAAAATTAGCAGTTATGTTAATGCGTGAATGGATAATAAATGCTTATAACGATTATGTTGTACAGTATCGAAACACTTATCCGTCTGTAATAAATATAGAAATAGATAAATGGAAATGTTCAACCAAAGACGGTTCCGATTCAGAAGAACTTGGAGAATCTTACAAAGATTACTTAAAAGTACGTTTAGATAGATTATTGAAAGAACAACATGTTTCTTACATGGGAATTAGTGCATTAATCGGTTGTATTATATGGCTATTTGCAAGTAATGGTAATGGTGTAGCAATATTTGGTGCAGTTGCTTGTGCTCTATTTGTAGTTTTCAGTGTTATCAATAGCCAAACCAATAGAAATCAGCTTAAAAAGCAATTTGAAAGAGATTGTCAAAATGGGAGTTCCATTATAAATGCTTGTTGTGCTGAATTTGTAGATTGGCAAAATGCTTATAAAAAAGCGGATAAAGTTGCAGAGGAAGTTTCTGATTACTTGAAAAACTATAGTGCAAAAGATTTTACAGAAAATAATGCAACTAAAAAAGTGTTAATGTTTGAAGCGGAGGAATAATTATGGCTGAAAATGAAAAAGAAACAATCCAAGAAGATCAGGAATTAAAAGAAAAAATGGCAGTAAAGTTTCCTGACTGGGATTTATTACCACCTGCTGTTCTAGTAAAAAGGCATAAAGCAGATGAGCAAACTAATTAGTTATGCACAATGGTGCGAAGTATTTAATAAAATTGAAAGTTGGGAAATCGGTCATACAGATTCCGATATTATTAATGCAATTGATAATGGAACTATTGACTGGGTATCAGGAGTTGCAGAACGATTTACAAATCAGATTCTTACTCTGATAAATAAAAGATTTACCAAATTGGAAAATTTTTATAATGCTAGGATTAAAAGCTGTTATGACCAATTCAATTTGTCAAATTTGCTTATCTTATTTCGAAAAGAATTAGTATTTTTAAAACATTTAGCAAATATTCCGGCAATTCCCAAAAACGTAAGTAGTCAGATAGTTAAAGAAGTTGAAGATTATGCTGAAAATGTACAAAAAAGTTTATTAGAAAGCTCTAAGAAAGATTTGTCAGGGAGCTTAGAACAAATAATTTTGGATATCAAGATTAATAATATTTAAAGGAAAAACAATGACAACAAAAGATGATTTTGCAAAAAAATTAAGACGATATTTAATAGCAAGAATTCCATTTGTGTTTATCAATTCTATTGAGCGAAATAGAGTATTGGAAACCTTTGTGGATGTAAATAAAAATCTACATTTGCCAATTTATGTACATACTCTTTCTAAAGGAATGTATGATTTGAGTAATTCTAATATTGTTAATGAAGATAAATCTTTACCGGGAGCTATTGACTATATCAGCCAACAAATAATTCAACGTCAAAATATGACCTTTATTCTAACAGAAGTAACAGATATTAGCGATGATACAATAACCGCAAGGCACTTATTAGACTTAGTTACATTAGCAGAAGAAAAAGGTGCGGTTATTGTTATATTAAGTGATAAGCCTGCTTGGAAAAGACTACAAAGATTAGGAATGTCTTTAACTTTGGAATTACCTGATGAGGAAGAAATTTTATCTATTATCAAAGAATCAATAGAGCCTTACGCTTCCAGCATTACAAATGAATGGGATGAAAATGATTACAAAAAAGCTGCAAATGCGTTTGTTGGGCTTAGTAAAATAGAAATTCAAAATATTATTGCAACACTAATAGCCAAACGTGCCATCAAGAAATCTGATATAACAGAATTGATTTTGACAAAAGATTCAATGTTTTCAAATATTGCTGGATTAGAAAAAGTAAATTGTAGTCAAAAAGATATAAATGTTGGAGGACTTAGCGGGTTAAAAGCGTGGTTAGATAATAAGAAAAATTTATTAAATCCAGAAAAGAAAGAAATTCTACAAAAGAGAAATATAAGATTACCAAGAGGAGTTTTGCTTGTCGGAGTTCCCGGTTGTGGGAAAAGTTTACTTGCAAAATTTATAGCATCATCTTGGCAATTACCTCTATATAGACTTGATTTTGCAACTATTCAGGGAATGTATGTCGGACAATCAGAAAACAGATTGAAAGATGCTTTGTCTTTGGCTGATACCGTTTCCCCTTGTATTTTATGGATAGATGAAATTGAAAAAGGTTTATCTGGAGCGGCAGGGCTTGATTCTTCTGGAGTATCTACACGTATGATTGGACAATTTTTGTTTTGGTTACAAGAATCTTTGAAATTTGTATTTGTAGTTGCAACGGCCAACGATGTATCAAAACTTCCACCAGAATTACTTAGAAAAGGAAGATTTGATGAATTATTCTTTGTGGACTTACCCAAAGATAGTGAAAGAAAAGAAATTATCAACATTTATACAAAACAATTTTTAAATCAAACTCTTGATGATGAAATGCTAGACAAATTAGTTGGACTATCTGACGGTTTCTCTGGAGCTGACATTGAATCCACGGTGAAAGAAATTGCCTATAAAACAATTGTGGCAGGAGATGAAAGTATTACGGAACAAGTTTTGGTTTCAAACTTTACAAATGTTGTTCCATTATCAAAAACTAACCCAGAACGAATAGATGCTATTAGAACGTGGGGTAAAGATAGAGCAGTTCCTGCTTCTGGAGAAAACATCCAATCATTTAGTTCTGAAAACACACGAAAAGTTCTGATTTAATCATGGTTACAAGAAAGGATATAAAGGTTAGTGTACAAACTTCTAAAAGATTTTTTTAAATTGATATTATGTGGTTCTGGCATTGGAGTATTCATTATATTCTTATGGACACCTATTCAATTTCTAATCAATATCCTAATAAAGCTTTTTGTTGTATTACCAATGTTTTTATTTGCAAAATTTATGGATGCAACAGGCTCAAAACTCAAAAAGCTACTTGTTAATACCAACAATCAAATTCAAAATGAACTAAAATGTAAATATATCAGTGGCACAATAATTTTACCATTCATTATATTTTGGCTTTACTGTTCTTATGCTTTATTTAAAGAAATGCCATTTTCATCATCTGCAATAGTATCTAATATTGTAATATTTGGGAGTTTCCCAATAAATTGGTGGATTGCATTGTTTATAGCCTTAGGGCTTATTGGTTTTGCTCTAATGTCATTAGAAAAAGAGCTTGGGTTTTGGAATATAATTTATGCTCTGTTTAATGCTTTTGCATTGTTTGATAAATCTTGTATGAATTCATTTGCAAACACAACGATAATACTTTTTGTATTTGTTTGCTTGTATATCTATTCATTGTTTGGACCGTTGGAATTCCATAGTGTAATTATGGAAGATTTAGAAGCAGACCAAACTTTAACAGGACAAGAAAAATGGAGCTATTACTTGAATAAGAGAAAGAAATGGTAGGAATATGGAACAATTAAAAAAAACAATAGATGATTTAGGCGTTGCAAATGTTTTGGCAATTTGTTTGATTTTGTTTACGCTGATTGTTTGTATGATATTTTATGGGATTAACACAGCAGGAAGTAATTCTAAAAAAGTTGAAAAAACCAAAAGTCAAACAGTTCAAAAACAAGTTACAACTACTACAAATAGAGCTACTTCACAAAAATCAAATGTTAAACCCAAAGCAGTAACAAGCAGTTCAAAAAGTTCAAAAACTGTACCACAAGCTAAAACTCAAAATACATTTAGTCAAACAAAAACTAATAATAACGTTTCACAAACTGTAAAGAAACCAGCGACACAAACAAAAACGGTACAACCAGTAAAAGCTAAACCGAAACCTGCACCAAAAGTAGATATTCAAACTACAGAAGATTGGTTTAACGATTAAATTTCAAGGAGAAGAAAAGTATGAAAATAAAAGGAATATTAACAGCTATATTATTACTTTTGGTTGGAATTTTTAATTCTGCAAATGCGGAAGTTTGGCTACCAATAACGGCAGAAAATGGTAAAGTTAGTGAAGTCGAAATTGATACAATTGATATTGATTCTAATATTGCAACTTATTCATTAAAGAGGAAAGATGCAAATTATGAATATATTGCTAAAATGAAAATTAATCTTGATAACAAAACTTTTGCAGTTGTGAATAATACTGCATATTCAAATGGGAAGCAAGTTTCATTCAAAGATAATTCCAATAAATTATCATATAGTGCAATAAAAGATGGAACCTTAGCGGATTCGGTATATAAAATGCTAATTATTGCTAAAGAAAGTCCGGCTCTAGATGTAAAACTTAAAACTTGGGATAAATATTTCAAAAGACAACAAAGACTTGTTCAAAAGAGCTGGCACCCTAATAATGTTGACGGATATGAACCGCCTCACAACGCAATTGCATATGTAACAGTCGTTCTTGATAAATATGGAAATATACTTTCAAGAACGTATCAGAATAATACAAATACTGATCCAATATATTCAAGATTTAATGAAAACTTAGAGCAAGAAATTAATAAGATTTTTATTAAGAATAGTAAGTTTGAACCACTTCCATACGAATTTAAGGGAGATAAAATCATTGTTGTAATGAAATTTACTTATTCTTTTGATCGTAATGCAAAATCTGAAAAGATTGCTTGGGAAGAAACTGGCATTGGATATTTAGGCTTTGGTAAAAACAAATCTAATTGGGTAATATTTGGTAAAGCGATATATATAGTTGCTTCAATACCATTTATTATTCCTAGTTTAATTTTTAACATAGATCTTTATGGTTGGTTATAGTTAGATGAAAGGATTAACTAATATGAAACTTTATAAAGTTATAGTAACAACATTATTCCTAGGTGCAATGTGTACAAACGTAGCTTTTGGTATTGAAAATAAATCAATATTAGGAATTGAAGAATTACCAAATGCTCAAAGTGTACAAGCTATTATAACTCCGGCAGAAACTCAACAAAGCAATATTGCTAAATATTTAAAGCAACATACAAATGAGCAAAATTTAGAAGTATTTCTTGCATGGAGAAATTCTGTCAACTCTTCTCTATCCCAAAATAACAATTACAGGGAGTTATTAGCGAAAGAATTACATTCAGAAGATGCAGTAAAAGCAGTGCAAAATCAGTTATCTAAGACAGGATTGTATTTGTTAAATTCAGAAGGAAAGTACAAATTAGCAATTGATTACGACAAAATTTACAAACTTTATGGGAAACATATTCCAGAAGATTGGGCTTTGTACTTGAAAGACCTAGCTATAGAACAAAAATGTTCCCAAAATATCTTATCTGATAATGAACAAAATCTTGTTATGTGGGAAGATTTTGCTAATACTTATCCAAACTTTGAAGAAATTTATGTAGTTTATGAAAAAATGCAACAGTACGAAAAAGATTATTTCACATCTGGGGTTTTTAAAGGGAAAAAGAACAATGCTAATATATATAAAGATGAAGTAGTTGTAGCTTATGACAAATTCTCGGATAAACACCCTTATTCCAATTATGCTGTAATTTGTACAAGATTATCAAATCTAAAAAAGTTAAAACATTCTTTTGTTTCCCCTTATAAAAATCAATATGCAGCTATTAATGAACATAAAAGTAAACTTGCCACTTTTAAAGCAAACCAAAATTTTGTAAGAGAACATGCCAAATTTGTTTATGACTTAGACAATAATTGTTGGCACAAATATTCAGACGAATATATTAGAGGAAACTATCTTTTCGTATTACCGGAAAGTGATACTGAATTCAAAATTTTTAATAATGCCTACATAGAAAGTTCAGTTGTAACAATTCCGGAAGCTTATAATCTTAAAGATTTATGTATGAAAAACAATCGAATTTTCTTGTACGACAACGCAGATTTAAAAATTCAAGAAATGACTTTTAACAAAGATGGTAATCATGTTGAATTCCATGAAATTGATAAAGTAACATTAGCATACCTTTATAAGTATGAAACTATTCTTTATACATCAAGTTTAGCAAAAACAGAGAACGCTAATGTTCAGTTAATTATCAAAGGAAAAAAATATCCTAAAAAGTTCTTTCTCTATAATGATACACAAAATTCTTATGCTAAATACAACTTTGAAAATAACCCTAATGTTAAATTTATAAACAGCTTTGAATTCGTAGTAAACAGTAAAACAACCTTATATCTAAAACCAATTTTGGAAGAAACTAATGAGGAAGTTTCTCCAGATACTACTTTGGAAGATGAAAACATAGAAAAAGATAAATCCGAAATATTACCGATTTATGAATTTATTTTTAAGTAACAGGAGGTTCACACATGAAAAAATTATTAATTTTATTACTTTTAACAATGTTTTCTTTGCCAACTTTAGCCGTAACTTCATACGATAGATATGGCAATAGAACAGGAACATATAGCACAAACGGAAATACAACTACACAATATGACAGATATGGAAATCGGGCTGGTTCTTACAAAACGGATTCTTATGGAACAACAACCACTTATGACAGATATGGTAACAGAACAGGTTCCTACAAAACAGATTCATATGGAGTTACAACCCAATATGATAGATATGGCAACAAACTCGGAACTTTTAAAACTGATAAATATGGTGTAACCACTGAATACGACCATTATGGAAATAAAGTCGGTACGCGTAAAACTGATAGAGACGGTACTACAACAACTTATGACAAATATGGCAATAGAACTGGTAGTTACAGATAAGAAAGTAGGAAGAAATGTATTGTTCAAAATGTGGTCACAAAATTGAAGATAATCAAAATTTCTGTGAAAATTGTGGGACTTCACAAATTGATAAATATAATGTAGCTTTAAACAAAATCAAAAAACTGTTATCTATGCTTGACAAATATACTAATAACAAGTTCTTTAGAGTGTTAATGGCTGTATTTAATCTATTTGTGTTTGCTGCATTATTTAGTTATATTGAATACTTCGTAATTTCCAAGGTTGCACCACCTGATTATTGTAACTGTATAGATGTAGTTAATCAATTTGTACTATTGCCTTTTGTTGCACTTATTTGGTTAAGACTTAATCCCATACTACCAAAATTATTATTTAAAGTAGAAGCTAAAAATTTTTCTATTAAAAGTATTGTGAATGGTATTATTTTTGTCATTTTAATATATAACCTAGCAAAATATTATTCTAAAACAGTTTTTCATTGGAATTTTTTAGATGGGATATTTCCAATACATTACTTGCCCGGACTTTCTAGTCATTTTAACTATTATCAGAACTTCAATCTCATTATTGGACTGTATGAAATATTAGTTGTATTGGTTTTATTATGTATTATTTACATTCTGAACATTGAAAGGAGAAAATGTCCCAAATGTAATGCAAAAATCTCGTTGAAATCTAAGTTCTGTAGTAATTGTGCTTTTAAATTAAAATAAGAAAGGATTATTATACATGTATTGTAAAAACTGTGGGAATGAAATACTATCCAATCAAAAATTTTGCCGGAATTGTGGTTATAGACTTACGCCGAATTTTGTTGAAGGATGGCTACGGTATATATTTTATAACTGGAAAAGGATTCTAACGATTGGTATTGTATCTTCAGTCGTAATATTACTAATAATTTTCAGTTATTTATATATAAACAAGACTGTTACAATTCAAAAAGCTTTAAACACACATTCCAACAATGAACAAGTCATTATTGTAAAAAGTTTAAACAAAAATCTAATCTGGAAACAAGATGCCATACAAACAAAGTTAGCATCTAAATATTATAACGGTACTTCATCCGATGTTGTGATTACTAAAACATTTATGCATGAAGCAATTATTTTAAACTATGATAACAAGCTTGAACCCAAAGAAATTGTAGCATATTTATCGGAGCCACAGTTTCAATTTAAAAAGCCAAATACGACTGATACTGATTGGATAAGTACTGGACTAAATGAAAAATTTATAAAAAGTGCAAAACATATAAAAGACTCTGATGACGTTATTGAAATAACATTTACAAGAGAAGGAGCAAAGCTTTTTTATAACCTTACTAAAGAAGTTGTAAATAAACAACTTGCAATATTCTGGGGGGATAAATTAATTCTTTCTCCAATTATAAGAGAGCCAATAAAAAATGGAAAAGTTCAGATATCAGGTCTTTCTGATAATTTTGATGTCGAGGAAATCGATGAACTGGTAGATATTCTTAACTCAGGTGTAGATATGCAAATTGCACAAATAAAATAATGAAAAGGAAAGAAATATGAATTGTCCAAACTGTGGAAATGAAATATACGACAACCAAAACTTCTGTAAAAATTGTGGAAGAAAACTAACTCCAGATGATTTTAATCCGGATAACAAAGCTGATGAACCTAGTGTTTTCCACGAAGATAACAATAACAGAATTCTAAAACAAGTAATTGTTGTGATATGTGCAATTATTGGAATTTTAATTTTTATTTTTGCTGGAATTAAATATAAACAATATCAACAAGATATTTCGCCATTAGAAAGAACTTTAAGCTTTTATCCGAATAGCGAAGTTATTATGACGGTTAAATATGATGAGCCAAATAAACAAGCAAAAGTAACAATGCAACATAATGGAACAATTATTGAGCAGTGGCAACTTGATTATATTGAGGAGCATGAAGATGTAACAGGAAATTTAGAAATCGTTTCTGAAAGTGAAAATAAAAACTTAGATATTGTATATGAAGATGCTAAAATTTTTGTAGGACAACCTTTGGTATTTAATTACAAAATAGAAAATGTTAATAACCCAAAAGAATTTGTCAGGGTAAAAGAAATTCTAAGTACAGCAAATGTAAAAGCTAGTTATCCTTATTTCTTAGTTGAGGACAAGCGGCTAAGAGAACAGGAGAAACAACGTTGGCTTAAACAAAGAGAATTAATTGCACAAGATAACGCAGTAAAAGAAATTGCTTATGCTTGGGCTTTTACAAATATTGATGGAGAAGCTATCCCTGTTGATTTCAACCCAAGAAAATGCTTATTTAAAGTCAAAGGTATTTGTTTTGGACATCCATTTTTTGTCAAAGGAATGAGTTATGAAGATTGTAAGGCAAATAAAAATAAACTTGGAATTGCTTCCTGTAAAGAATCTGAAGATTTATTTGCATCTACAGCATATGTGTGTGGAGGAGTAAAAAACATGCCAACTCCTGACGAGTTAGTAATATTAACACAAGATCTATATAATGATATGAGTTTTGATAATATAAAAAATCCTGACGGCTGTAGTGGTTCTTTTTGGTACGTAGATTGTAACTACCGTAGAGCTACTAGAATTGAAAAACCTTATATCGAATATTTTAGGGAAACTTACTGGAACAATCAGTATTTTAATAATCGAGATGCTGAAGAAGAACGTAAAAATTTAGGTCTAGTGGTGATTTCAAATTTACCATATAGTGAAAAGAATATATACGCAAGAGTTTTTAATAGTAATGGTTCGGGCTTAGGTCTTATTGACAGATATAGAAAAGTGCATATTGAAAAAGAACCTGCCACGGCTTGGTCTAAGCATGCAGGGCAACATCCGTTTTCTTTATGTGTAGATCGTCAACAATCTAAAACCGTTACGAATAAATACCCAATAAAGACAAAAACTTATGATGAGGACGTGGAAAATGATTTATTTTAAAAGATTTTGTATTGTAACATTTTTAGTATTTTTATTTGTTCAGGCAGCACAAGCATTTTATTCAACAAATTGGATTGAAGTTTGTGGTCCTCAATATTCCGGTTCTGACACAAAAGCCTGTAAAGAAGGAATTAATCAAGTTCTTATAGATGCTGACAGTGTAAATATTCACAATGATAGTGTTTATTATGCTATTGAATATTTTACAATGAGTAAAGGGGGTATCGTTGCAATACTACAAAGTAAAAATGGAAAAGTTGGAATTGTAGAAACATTTTCAAACGATAGATATGAACAAATCATACAAAATAGTGTAGAAAATGAACATCCCGTATATGCTGCCGGAAATGCAAAAAACTTAAAAGAATTAAGTAAAGAGTCTTTTATGTCTGATGTCGACATAACCGCTCACGAAATAGTCACCATAAAACGGTTCAATCCATATTCAATGCATTTGCATAATGGTTTATATGATGGAATTTAATTAAGTTAAGAGGTATAAGTATGAAGAAAATATTGTTGTGTATATTGATTTTATATATGTTTTTGTTTGTATTGCAGCCTATAAATGCAATGGAAACTACCAATTCCAATTCTAATGATAGAAGATTAAGTTCTGGCACTGGGGCTTATGGTTACTCTCCAAGCAATTATAATCCTAAAAATGGAATACCAAGGCTAACACCACCAATAGTTGTTGATAAAAATGAAAATTATGTTCAACTTTTAATTAAAGCCTTAAATACGGATCTGCCAGTAGCTGATAGAGTGAAGGCTTGTGAAGATATTAGGAATCTGCCAAATACTACTAATCTAACGAAATCTCAACTCTATGCACTTAAAATCGCAATAAGGTATAAAAAATACAATCTTTGGTATAGAACTAAAATGTATGCTCCTGATGGAAGTTTAAGATATAGAGCAAAACAGGAAGTTTTAGAAGGTTTTGAATTTTACTTAAGTAAATGCAGAGATGCTGCAACTGAGATTGAAATGCATAAAACTTTATTTTTCTTAGGTTTATGCGAGTATGCAACTGGCAATAAAACTATTGGAAGTCAAACAACGAGCGAAGAACTCAATGCATTGAAAGATAAACTATGGAGAAGAGATTATATGTTGCTTTCTAGTATTAAAGATATAACAATTGCTATTTGTGATGAAGATAAGACAATAGAAGACATTGTCGGTATGATAAAAGCTATAAATTATTAAAAATGAGGATTGATAAAATGTATTGTTCAAAATGTGGTCACAAAATTGAAGATAATCAAAATTTCTGTGGTAGTTGTGGGAATGATTTAACAACTAATAATTTTACACAAGAAATGGGAAATACAACTTCTAACAAAATTATGAGAATATTCTCAGTATTATTTTTAGTTTTATTTATTGGCAGTGGATTGTTTTATCTGTTTGGAGGAAACATACAAAAACAAGCAAACTATGATTTATCAACACCGAGTCAAGTATTAGTCAAGATTGATGAATTACAGGCAGAGTATTTTACGTTAATCAAACGCAATGACGTGTTACTTGTTCTGCAAGCTCATGAATTTGAAGAAGACCAAGAGGAACTGGATACTTTATTTGATAGAGTAAAAAATAACATCGATCACAAGAATCCTTACTATCAGGAATATTTAAACATTGAACAAGAATATGCAAATAATGATGGAGACACAACTTCAGAAGTAAACGATTTTGCTCAAAGGCATTATGACGCAGTTGATAAATTGTTAAATGAAACATATCAAGCTGTAAGAGCAAGAATTCCACAAGAAGACTTCAAGCAATTAATACAAAGTGAACTTGCATGGCTAAGAGAAGTTGAAGCATACCATAAAGTCTATGAAAAACAGGAATATGGAACAATCCGAACTCTTATGAACTACAATTACGAAATAAACATGAGAAATTTCAGAACGTTGCTACTAATGTTGTACCTATAATATAAGGAGATAGAATGAACTGTCCAAATTGTGGAAATGAAATTCAAGATTATCAAAAATTTTGCACTAACTGTGGTGCAAAACTAGTCAAATCGAGTAAGAAGAATAAAACGGTAGTATTTATTATTTTGCTAGTGTTTTTAATAATAGTTAGTGCAGGTACTGTTTTGTTTTATAAACTAAAAATGGATGATTCTTCCCTTAAAACAATTTTGAATGAGCAAGTTACAGACTTATCAACTCGTGAAGCACTAAATTTGTTAAATGAACAAGATTTAAAATTGACCGAATACAAAAGGTTTCATAAAAATATAGATGATGTTTTCGGTATTTTTTATAATAACTTAATTACTTTTTCTGGCAAAGAAACAGAATTTGAAAGCAAATTGCAATGTGATTTTACTGGAGAATGTAGCAATACAGATGTTCAAATTAAATTTTTAGATTCCAAAAATGAAAATACGGCTGCAGAAGCTAAAATAACAGATCCTGAAACAAAGTTATTTAATTTGTTGTTTGATTGTGAAGGAGGTTATCAGGCTGGAATAAACTACGACTATTTAGTCCAAAATTATTCCAACAATTTGAGTACCCCTTGGAAAGCATTTTTAAGTTTAAAACAAAAAGAAAATCATAAAAGAGGATTGTATACCTATTATTGTGATGGTTATCCAGCTAGTGCAGATATTTTAGTTGATTGGATTTTGACAATGGACGATTTTCTAATTAAATATCCTGATTTCCCATTTAACCAAAATTTAAAAGAAAACTACAAAACTTATGTGGCAGATATGCAAAGGGCAGATATTATAGATGAACACAATATGGTAATAAAAGATATAAAACAAGCTTATGAAAAGTTTTTAAACAAAGCAACAAAAGGGACAACAGAATATAATGATATTGAAAATTGGTATGCAACCTTGAAGAAAAGTAATTTTAGAAGTACAACACCAGGTTTTTATAATGCAGATTACTAAATAAAAAAACAGGAGAGCCTCCCTAGTAAACCTCTCTTGGTGCCATTTCATGATATTTGCACAGTAACGTGTTAAACAAAAGTATCAAGTAGTATAGCTTTTTTCTGTTTATATAAATCGTCAAGTCTTTTTTGTGTCTGAATTTCTTCTTCAAGTTTGAAGTATTCTATTTTTTGTAGTTCTATTTCATGTCGTTTTTCTTCTAGCTTAATCTCTAATGAAATAATTTTATCGTTCATTTGGTACCTCAAATCTTGTTTGTATATTTTAATTAAAAAATTCACTAACGATTTTTGTTGTTTGATTTTGTGTTCGTAAGAGTACACTTAAACGAACATTAAATTTTTGCTCAAAATTCTGTTCGTAAATCTTCCATTTTACACATTACGAATGTTCGGAGAAAATCTTGACTTTTACGAATAGCGCGTTAGACTGTAGATGCTAAAACTCAAGCAGGGAGATGAATATGACACATATTAATTCTAAAACATTTGGTTATTGTCGAGTATCTTCAACCGACCAGAAAGAAGATAGACAATTAGAAGCAATGTTAGATCTTGGAATAAACGAACGAGATATTTTTGTAGATAAATGTTCCGGTAAAAATTTTGACCGACCACAATACCAAGCACTAAAAGTTCAGCTTAGAGAAGGTGACGTTCTTGTAATCAAATCCATAGACCGATTAGGGCGTAATTACAAACAGATTTGTGAAGAATGGCGTGAAATTACACGAGAAATTAAAGCTAACATTAAAGTTCTTGATATGCCTGTTTTAGATACTACAAGGACAGAAGGTTTAATTGGTGAGGTAATTTCAGACATTGTTTTACAACTCTTAAGCTATGTCGCCGAACAAGAACGTGCTTTTATTAAACAAAGGCAAGCCGAAGGAATAAAACTAGCCAAAGAAAAAGGAAAACGTTTAGGCAAGCCTCCAATTGAGTATCCTGAGAATTGGGATAATGTTTACAAAGTCTGGAAATCTGGTGCCATTACAGCCAGAGAAGCAATGAAACGGTTAAATTTGAAGCCGACTTCTTTTTATAAACTGGTTAAAAAGTATAAGAATAATTAATATAAATGTCTAAATTTTCATTTTACAAAATTAAAATTATTTTAGTTTTGTAAAATACATTTTGCATTTTGTTGATTTTTTCGTTATTGTAAAGTATGATAAAAGCATAATGGAGCTAATATTATGACCAACAATGAAAAACTTATTAACAGACCTGAATATATAAAGAAACTAAATCAATGGAAAAATCAAGAGGATTTAGTGAAAATAATTACTGGTGTTAGAAGATGCGGTAAATCTAAACTATTTGTACTTTTTCAAAATGAGTTATTAAAAGAAGATGCTATCAATGAAAGCCAAATTGTAAGTATAAATTTGGAAGATATCATTACGACAAGAAAAATCGGGCTTGAATACAACAATAAAAATATTTTAGTCGGTTATGAAAAACTGTTGGATTATATTTTGTCAAAACTGCAAGAAAACAAAATGAATTACGTATTCATTGATGAAATACAGTTGTTAGAAAATTGGCAAAATGTTGCAAATGCACTAAGACTGCAACCTAATATTGATGTCTATTTGACAGGCTCGAATGCTTATATGTTTTCAGGTGATTTGGCAAATTCTTTTGGTGGTAGATATATTGAAATAAAAATGCAACCTTTTTCGTTTGCAGAATTCTATGATTCATTACCAAAAGAAACGCAAGCAAAACCTTTACAAGAAATTTACCTAAAATACATTAAAGAAAGCGGTTTTCCACAAACTATTAAGTTTAATTCTGACATGGAATTGATTAATGATTATTTGCTGAACACTGTTTATTTAAACACAGTGCAAAAAGATATTGTACAAAGATATAATATTACAAATACTAACAAACTAGATTCTGTTATTCGTTACATGTTTGATAATATTGGGAATGAAACTTCATTGAGAAATATAGAACGTGGACTAAAATCATTTGGTTATAGTGTTTCAGCTCCAACAATAGACACCTATCTAAAAGGACTTTTAGACAGTTATTTACTTTATAAGTGCGACCAATATGATATAAAAGGAAAACGAATATTAAATACCAACTCAAAATACTATGTTACTGATATCGGATTGAGAAATGCTATTTTAAACAACTCTGACAGGGATTTTGGACACATTTTAGAAAATGTTGTTTACTTGGAACTTATAAGGCGAGGTTACAAAGTCAATGTCGGTAAATGCTATAATGCAGAGGTTGATTTTGTTGCAACAAAGAATAATACGGTAGAGTATTATCAAGTTGCATTAAATGTTTTAAACGACGAGACTTTAGAACGAGAACTCTCTTCATTAGAAAAAATCAAGAACAATTATCCTAAGTTTTTGCTAACCACAGATTTAGGCGAGGGGGAAAACGAAGGTATCAAACGTATAAACGTTTTTGATTGGTTAATTGGTAAGAAAAAGTAACGAACTTGTTATTAATTATGATAAATCTAAAATCTCATTTTAGATTTATCATAATTAGGTACAAAACTAAATATTAAAGCCTATCTAAGGCATGATTGAATATACTAAAAAGGCTTGTTTTACTATACTCCAGTTTTTAAGTACTCATACATTGAAATTCTCCCTTTAATGTATATAATTTGATTATGGTATATTATTATCCTGAAGACAATTTTTTCTTAAGTCATCCTCTAATGGTAACTAAGTTAGCCTTGTATCTTTTACAATATGCTGATAATGATGACATACTAACTTTTCTTGAATATAGCACTGGTACAAAATGGAAGAAAGGCTTATATAATGGAGCAATAATACTTCTCGATTTTTTATTGTCAGTACCTAATCAGATGCTACAGTATAAATATAATATTATTCCGGAAAATTTCTTAGCCCCTCAAGCAAACCAAACAGAAAATATACCAGACGAGTATGTATGTGCTAAACAGGAAATAGATTCATGTAGTCAAAAAATTCTTCTATATCGTGATATCTATGTACACTTAGATGCACTTATTAAATGCTTAAATAGCTATTGCTGTACTAAAGATAAGAATTATTTTGCATTTAAAAATGATGAACGATATAAAAACTTTTTAACTAAAGCGATTTACGCTACTTATTCTAAACTTTTACAAAATAATGTTTTGAATATGAAAAAAGATATTAAGCTTATACTACATGAGTTAATAGAAAATTATAAATATAACGGATTTTATTATTTTTATGGAAAAGACACTCTTACCAAGGTAGAAATAGATAAAGTTGAACTTAATGAAAATCCATATAAGTATACGATATACTCTCTAGAAGAAGATGATACAAAAACATATATAGTTGATAGAAAAACTAAAGAGCGTTATCCATTACATTCGGTGTTACATCGCTTTGAAAGATTTTCGAAAAAAGATTATGAAAAAGGCTTCTTGATAAATTTTTTACACATTTTTCGCACATATACTGCAAAAGAAATTGTGAAATTCAATAAAGATATTGTTAGAATATTAAAACGTAGTGCACAAGAAAATTGCAAGTGTTGTAATCCAGATTTAAACAATCCTCAAAAAACAAAACTTTGTAATAACTGCAAACAATTAAATGAAAAGTGGGAAAATTGTAGAAGTGCATTATCCAAATTGATAGAATTTACTAAAACCTACAATAGCAATAAAGATTTTGTCAACTTCGTGGAAAACGGAGAGTTTAAAAGAATTGTTTTTGACTTGAAAAAGGATGAGAAAACAAGTATTGTCAAACTCCGTAACAGAAGAAAAAGAAACTTGTTAAATAGAATCAATAAACTAGAAAAGGCTTTAGAACGGGAGTGTTTTAAACCACATATAAATAATGAAAATGTTGAACAATACGTTAGAATATGTAAAACTGCACTTATTTACATAAAAGAAATAAAAGATCTAATTAAAACTACTTTTGGTAAGACAACAAAGTGAAAACAAGTCTAAAAAGCCTAAATTCTATAGCATTATACCGATTTTAAGAAGAAAAAGCACTTAGCCTAAAAACTTTTTATTTTCTAATTTTAGTTTTGCAATGAAAGCATTTGAGAAAAACTTCGAATGCTTGTCTATTAGTGCGTTTTAATAGAATAAAGTTTTTTGTTTAAAATTTTTTAAAAGCAACATAAGGGATAAAGCCAACTAAAAACCAAAAATTTAACTATATGCTTATAAATCAGTATTTGCAATAGTTTTGAGAGGTTTTCGATTCGTAAATTTTGTATTCTTTTTTCAAATTTCTGATAATTTTTTTGAACAAGTAATTTTTACAGAACTTGTGCAAATTCCTATAATGAAAATGTAATCAATCAGAAAGAAAGGATACATAAGATGAAACAGAAAGAAAAAGACAACAACTTACTCAGTGAAAAAAGAAGAAAGCTATACGCGAAATACCTAAGAGTAATTGGAGTTGATGTAAAATTTCCGGAAATAAAAAAGAAGGAATTCGTTAAGTAAAAAACAAAATAATGATTACGACTTATAAAAGGGACTAACTAAAATCGGTGGATTGAACTTGATTTACTTGATTGGCTTAATGGCTTCAATGAACTTGCCCAGCTCGTCCTTACGGGATCGAGACGGCTGGCTTAACCAAGAAAATCATGCTTCATTTCTCCGTAGAAAAAGATAACTTAATCTTAGTTTCCTTAATACTATTTTAAGATATACTAGGACCATTCTTTTTTTCTTTTTCTTTAACCGGACGTCGCTAGGGCTCCGTCCGGCCCCAAGCGAGGGCAATCGGGTTGTAATCATATGTGCGGAAGTCCCATCTATCCGCACCTCTGCCCTCTTTTTAACTGGAAAGGGATATAATGACACAAGCTGATACAAGAAAGGAAAACGAAAAACAACTCGATTTATTTGGAGTTTCAACACTACCGGAACTTGCTGAAATTTTAGATTTTCCGGTAAAAAGTTTAATTGAGGCTACTCAAAAAGGATATAGAAGCTACTATGTTCAAGGAAAAACTAAAAAACGATTAATCGAAGAACCTAATGTAATTCTAAAGCTTATCTTAAAAAATTTAAAAGAGATGTTGTTAGAAAGGTTTGATTATCCTGAATACAACCTGTGTTGGTTAGGAGGAAATAACTACCTGAATGCTCAAGCTCATGCAGGACAACATGCATACGTAACGACAGACATTTCAAGCTTTTTTACTAATTCCAAGGCTCGTTATGTAAGAAACTTTTTCAAAGATAAGTTGAAAATCACCGGAGAAGCTCTGGAGATGCTGGTGCAAGTGTGCACTTATCGAGGTCATATCCCAACCGGAGCACCAACAAGTAGTATTTTAGCTTTTTTAGCCCATAAGGATTTATTTGATAAAATTGCAGAATACATGAGTAAAAGAAATATAACATTTACTTTATACGTCGACGATATAACTCTTTCTGCAAAACACGGTATTACCGGAGAGGCAATTAAGTTAATTAAATCTGTATTAAAAAGGCACAACTTAGAAATAAAGCCAGAAAAAACAAAATTCTTTAGCTACAAAAAGGCTATGATTACAGGTTTTTACGTTACTCAAGGCCGCAAAATCAGTGTACCGGATAGTGTTGGATATAAAGTAGTTTCTCTTTTAAGAGAGAAACCATTGGAAGAAATGAGTAAAAAAGAATTAAGAAGGGTAATTGGATTGATAAACTACTGCCAAACAGCAAATAAACGTAGCTTTTCAGCTACAAAAAGAAATGCAATCCAGGCATTAAAAAGACTAGATAAAAAAGAAAAAGGAGGAAATGAATGAAAAAGGTGACAGAAAATAATAAGGGAAATAAAGTAGGAAATTTAACAATTCATAGAATTGACAATCGACTAGAACATCCATCTGTTCAAATTGCTAAAGAAACACTTTCAAATTTGTCCTGCGAAGAAGCCGGAATGCTTGCTAAATTATTATCTTTACCGGATAACGATGGGGTATTAAAAATGATTTGGCTGAAAAATGAATGCAAAGTATCAAAATTGAAAATGCGAAAAATTAAAGCTAATTTATGCAAAAAAGGTTTCATTAAAGAAATTCAATATAGGAATACAAAAGGAAAGTTTTCATATAGGTATGAAATTTTTGAGCAATCTTTTTTAGAAAATGAAGGAGGGAACAAATTAAATGAACAGTAATATGAATAGCGACACCGTTACACTAAAAGAAGCAGCTGAAATATTAGGTCTGAAGTATCACACGGCAAGAAAACTCTTGCTAACTGCAAATGTTGGTTTTATTGATTATGGTGTGAAGAGACTTTGGTTAAAACAAGACATTATTGATTTTAAACAAAGTTGTTACAAACCTGCAATATAATATTAAGTCTTGAGATTAATAAATAAAGGCGATAACATCGAGACAAAGGAGAAGATGCATGTCGGTGCATAAGTATTATACAAACAAAGCAAAAACTAAATTTTTATGGCGCTACGTAGTTACGGTACCTTCAAATGATTTTGACAAATTCGGCAATCCAATCCGAAAACAGCTTACTAAACGTGGTTTTAGCACCAAAAAGGAAGCTGAAGCTGCGGAAAGAGAAGTTTTAAAGAATGCTGAATTAGGAAACGTGGAATTTAACAGTAATTTAACTTTTAGTGCTGTTATAAAAAACTTCCTAGATTATTCCAAAAATGAAGGTAAATACTCAAAAGGTACAATTCAAAATTATGAAGGATACTTTAATCACCACATGCAAGAACTCTCTTTGATTCCTGTAAAACGTTTAACTCCGATACTAATTCAAAATTGGCACCGTAACTTATACAAAAAAGGTGCAAGTGACCATGTTTATAATGGTTGTATCAAATTAGCAAAAAGAGCTTTTAATTATGCAATAGAACTAAAATTGATTTCTCAAAATCCGTTTATAGATATCAAGCCGGTTAGTGTTGCACCCAAATTACGGCACCGATTTTCTACAACAGAGCTTAAGGAATTAATTGAAACATGTAAAGATGCTTTACCGGAATACTATTGTTTATTTATTTTAGCAACTTTGACAGGTATGAGAATGGGTGAGTATTCTGCAATTAAAACTTCGGATATAGTTAAAAATGAGTTTGGTTACTCAATTCGAATAGATAAACAAATTACAAGAGGAGAGTTAAAGTACAAAACCAAAACAAACTCTTCTGTACGTATAGTCGAAATTTCAAAACAAGTTTACGATACCATAACATGGCACATTGAAACTTATGGAATTAAAGGTGATGATTTCTTGTTCAAGGTGGGAGAAGGTAAATATATGTACTCAACTTGGATTGAAAGAAAATTTGATTGCTTATTAAAACTCTGTGGTTATCCTGAACACTATTGTAGAGTGCATGATTTAAGAGGACAATATGTAGATATAATGCACCTTTGTGGAATTCCAATAACATACATATCAAGACAAGTTGGCCATACTGATCCTAAAATTACAAGCCAAGTTTATACTCAAATCTTAAATCAGCTACCTCAAAAAGCAAATAAGAAAATGGATAATTTAATCTTTGGAACTTAAATATGTACTTAATTAGAAAATCAAATATCCAAGAAATTTTGTTTCACATGTTGACAATGTGAACTTGGCTTAATAGCATGAATACAAAAGGAGATTTGAAATGGGTAAAGATTTAACATTGTTTGAAGATAATCAAATTAGACATATTTATGATGAAGAAAAGAATAAATGGTACTTTAGTGTTGAAGACATTGTTAGAATATTGACAGATTCAGTTAATCCCAAAGATTATATAAAGAAACTAAGGAAACGTGATTTGGAACTTTCAGAAGGGTGGGGACAAATTGTCACCCCCCTTAAAATGCAAACTGCTGGAGGAATGCAAAAAGTTAATTGTGCTGATGTAAAAGGCATATTTAGAATTATCCAGTCTATTCCGTCAAAGAAAGCTGAACCTATTAAACAATGGTTAGCAAAAGTCGGCCAAGAACGTGTTCAAGAAATGGCAGACCCTTCAAAAGCTATTGATAGAGCAAGAGAAACTTACCAGAAGCTAGGTCGTTCAGAAAAGTGGATTCAGCAACGAATGACAGGTCAAGAAACCAGAAATAAATTGACTGATTACTGGAAAGACCATGATATTACAGAAGGTGAAGAGTATGCAATTCTTACCAATATTATTCATCAAGAGTGGTCAGGTTTGTCAGTTAAGGAACATAAAAACTTAAAAGGCTTGAAATCGCAAAATTTAAGAGATCATATGTCTGAGGCAGAATTGATTTTTACTGCATTAGCAGAATTATCTACCAGACAAATTGCCGAAGCTGAAAACGCAACTGGAATGGAAGAAAATAAGAAATCTGCTAAACGTGGTGGTAAAATTGCTAAAGAAGCAAAAGAAAAGTTGGAATTAGAAACTGGTAAAAAAGTTGTAACTGACAGCAATTTTCTTCCACATAAGCAACCTAAACAAATTAAGGGAAAAGATTAAATTCTTTATTAGCTTTTACTACTTGATAAAAGAGAGCAAATAATGTATTATGCAAATATAATTGCTGTACTTTTTAGTACAGAGTTGAAGACGGTTTCGACCGTCTTTCATCATTTATAGGGCATATATTTTGTAGTGGCAACAAAATGGTAAGAAAAAAGTTTACACAAATTAATCCTGTTAAATCAGTATAAAAATGCTGATTAATAGTGTCAAACAGGCCAAATCTTTAACTTTAAAAACACATATATAACGGTGAAAAGCGATGCTTTCACGGTGTAGACAGCGATTCGAATTCGCTTGGGGGTACCATTTAAAAATAAAGATATGACTATAAAATGCTCACAAAATTTTAAATATCAGTTTTGTAATTTATTATTACACAGAAATTGAAATGAGGGCGATGCCCTCGTTCCATTTAGTTGGTATTTCGCTTATTATGTTTTTCGTTATTCTGCTTATTCAGCCTATTCGTTATTGCATTGGTATGCTGTTATATTGTCCTCTTACTTTTCGCTCCATTTGCGTTGGAGGATTTGGGCTTTTTTGATTACGCCTTCTTTTGAGCGGACTTTATAATATCTTTTTGTTTTTGGATTGATTATGCAATACCCTTTATTACAATTTGAATACAACCAAGTATCAATACAACTATCGCCGTTTACGCATTTTGCCTCAAGTGTAATTGAATCACTATCCTTTTTCGGAGCAGCATCATCCTGTGTTTGAGGTTTTCTCAAGTCAGGAATCAGTGTAAAACTTGCACCGAGTGTATCTTTATCATTTTCAAAAGCTTTTTCAATATATTCCTTATTTGCCAGTGTTAATTCATTTTCTTCTCTAATCCAATAAATAATATTTTTATCAGAAGATAGCATTTGTGCATGGTTATCAGTGGAGTCGGTGTTATCAATATCCACTTCAGGAATTTTTAATTCAGATGAGCTAAAGAAACTTATATTTTCAATAGGGTTCATATCTTTTGAAACTTCGGCGTTGCCCTCTCTTGGCTCAACAGGTTTTGTTGAAATAACAATTGCCGCAATTGCAGAAATCACCACAGCAACACCAAACAAAACAAACCAAGCTTTAACCCAAGATTTTTGAGATTTGTGAAAATCTTCTTCATTTTTGTATTGGACTTCTGCCCAAGCCCATTTATTACCTTTAATACCTGCCCAAAGGCTTAATGCCAAACATACAATAAGTCCGTAAGGTGGAACGATAAATGTAAAAGCAAGAACTAAAAGCAATATCCATTTTTTATAACGGATTCCCCATACCCAATTGAACAAAAACGCGCCCCAATTGAAAGGTTTTGCAATACTCTCAGGAGCATCCTCGTCCATACCTGAGTTGTTATCAGGTTTTTCAATAAATACTTTCTTTTCTTCTTTTTTATAAATCTCAACTTTGTCTTGTTTTCTGCCATCGCCTTGTTGCTTGAAGAAATCTTCCATAGAAATTTCATCTGATGGCATATTGTTGTTGTCGTTTTCATCATCCATAAATGACATCTCAAACCTCTCATTCCAATATTTTTTCATTATAGTATATTTTAAAATTTGTGGCAGAAAATGTTACATTGTATAATATTTTCGACCATATCTTGATTTTTTTTCTTGAGTATGATAATTTTACAAATGTAGTAAAGGAAAATTGCTAATTATGTATAGACAAAACCGATGCAGCAGATGTTTTATAAAAGGCTTGTTTTAGATAACAAGACACTGATGATTGTGTTGGAATAAAGATTTAAAACAAGACCTGAAAATTTTGGGTCTTGTTTTTTATTAAACAAATGTAAAAAATAATTGTAAAAAAGGCAATTAATATTTATTACAGTATTTAGTATAAAAGTGAAGGTTAGAATTATGAATCAAAAAAATATACGACGACGCTCAACTGTTAAAGCGAACGCCCCAATCGTGAAATTGATGAATTTAATCTGGGGCTTGTAATACACAAGTTGAGGCAGGACAATGCTTAAATTTTAGGTAAAAGCATATTTTGTCCTGTATAAGGAAAAGGAAAAATGATACCAAATATAACAGCAAGCACAGTATATGCAACACTAGGAAATAATAGCTCTCTAGTCCCTTTAGCAATCAAAGACGTTGCGAACAGCATCGGTTTAACGACTGCTTCTTACATGTCAGGGGACAAAGCAGAGGGAAAAGATAGATTTATTGATGAATTTGGAACACAAGCAATTTGGCTTGGCGGTCTTCCACTATTTAAAAAAGTTTTAGATATTGCATTGTTCAAACCTATGAAGTTAGACCCTGAAATTGATGCAAGAATCCTTAAAAATCCTGAAATTTTAGAGGCTGCAAAAGAATTCGCACCAACTGAACAAATTAAGAAAAAATTGATAAAAGTTTCAGAACACCAAGGCAAATTCAAAGCTTTGACTATCGCAAAATTCGCAGCAGCAACAGTTTTGACAGCAGGTTCATATTTAGGTTTGACAAAATTCAGACACAATTATACAGAAGAAAAAATTAAAAAAGATTATTTTGAAAAAGTTAAAAAATCTCAAAATAACCAAAACAAAAATGCTAATGTTCACTTCTCATCAGCATTTTCAGATGTACATAATGTAGATAACAAAAAACAAAATAAAAACTTAACTTTCACTGGCGGATTTGAGAACTTTATATTTGACCCTGTAAGAAACTTGATGTTAGTTGATGGTACAATCACAGGCGAAAGACTATCGCATGCCAAAAACCCTCAAGATTTTATGAACTACGTAATCAAAGAAGGCAGTTTTTGGGCATTTATGTACTTTGCAGGTCCTATGATTTCAAAAGCACTTGAAAAACACGCAGATGCAAAAGGCAAATCAATTGACTTGGATTCAAGAGTAATTTTTGGAAACGACTTGAAAGAATCCTTCAAAAACGGTTCATTAAAAAATTACTTAAACGAATTTAAAGCTGCTGACAAGTCAGACGTTGCATTGTACAAGTTTGCGGTACAGCCTGAAAACGAAAACCTTGTAATCAAAATGGCAAAAGATTCTGATATAATTCAAATGCTAAAAGAAGATAAATTATTCTTTGCTAAAAATACAGATAAAGTTGACACAAGAAAATACATTGACTTAGATGCATTAAGAGGTGTTGGTGCAAAAATCGAAAAATTATTTAACCAATACGAAAAATCAGGTGAAAGCTTGGATGAATTCTTCAAATCAGTAAGAAGTTTGAAAAAAGCTGCAATCTTCAAAAACATCGGAGCATGTATCGGAGCTCTCGGAATTTTAGCACCGGCAATTATGCTTGGTTTGAGAAAAGATGAAGACTATCAAGTAAGAAAAGATATTGAAGAAAAAATTGCAAAAGGTAAATTGAAATAATAAAAAATGGGCAATTATAGCCCATTTTCTATTTACAATATTTGAGATTTTCCACAGCCATAATACTATCTCGAACCATTTGAGCACCCTCAAAATATGCTCGTTCAATATTTAGAGAATCTTGAATTTCTTTGGCTGCCTGTTTCCATCTATCATGCTTTGTTTGAATTTTAGGAAAAACTCCTGAATTCTCAATTTCGTGATATTTATATGGTGCGCGTTCCATTACATACTCTCTCAAAGAATCTGTTTCCGATGTTGCAGCAGTCATATTTTTTACGCAAGCACGACCAACCAAACCAATACCTGCACCTATAGCGCAAGCCATTATTGCTGAGCGAGGTCTCATATTTCCAATTTGCATTTTTACATATCCCTTTACTACTGAAGTAAACTATTACACGGTTAATAATACATGATAAAATTATAAATGCAACATTGACAAAACCTAAAACATAAAGTAAAATGATAATAGTTATCAATTTGGAACTCTAAATGAATTATTCAAAACAAAGAGAAAAAATATTGGATGCATTAACTAATAATGCCATTCACCCAACAGCAGAAAAGTTGTTGGAATATTTGGATAAAGATAATTCAAATATTGGGATAACAACACTTTACAGAAACCTTAATCAACTTGCAGATGCAGGAATGATTAAGAAAATTGACGGTTTAGAGCCATCGGCGCACTTTGACCATAATACTTTTGAGCATTACCACTTTATTTGTGAAAAATGCAAAAGAGTATTTGACATACCATCTGATGTAGCCCCTGACATTGTGAAAAATACCCAATTGGCTACAGGATTTGATATAACAAGTCATGATATAGTGTTCCATGGTATATGCAAAGATTGCAAAGAAAGAAAGGAAACAAATTAATTATGGAAAAATGGGTATGTACAGTATGTGGTTATGTTTATGACCCTGCAGAAAATGATGGTGTAAAATTTGAAGATTTGCCTGACGATTATGTATGTCCGCTGTGTTCGGTAGGCAAAGACCAATTTGAAAAAGAAGTTGAATAATATAAATATTTTCGGAGTCATTAATAATTTAATGGCTCCGATTTATTTTTTACAGTTTAAACGCACAATGACAATCAAATAAAAATCACGTCATTACGAGGAAAGTTTACTTGCAAATGCTGTATTGGTATTGGCGAAGTGACGTGGTAATCCACGACAAATCTTGCAGGGGATTACTACGTCGCGCTGTAGTGGCTATTGTCCTATTTGTAAAACAATTCTCCTCGTAATGACATATTTTTTATACCGTCACTCGGAATTGACTAGAATATGAGTTGAGATGAAATCGAAACGTAATATTCTGTTCCTACTCGGTGTTTCAGGGTCTATAATATTACAAATTAAGCATAAGCCTAAAGTGTTCAATTGGAGATGCTGAAACAGGTTCAGCATGACATTTTACTTGACACCTAGGTCAAAAACCCAACAATAGTCAAAAGTGAACAATCAAACAAAACGAGTAAATGACAAAAGCCGAATTTGTTTGAGGAACGAAGTGACGAGTTATTCGGCTACTGTACGAGTTTTTAGTTTGATGTGAACGTTGGCGTGTCGTGGTGCTATTGCCACCAAAAGCACCCCTGCACGGAGTGCATGAAAAAGAAGAAAAGAACCCTCACCCTAACCCTCTCCCATCGGAGAGGGAATAATGTCACCCTGAACTTGTTTCAGGGTCTCCAATATAACAAATTTTGCATTTGACTAAGATGTTCAATTGGAGATTCTGAATAGCAAGAAAATTATGTATTCATACTTCACGCAACTTTTCTAAGCTTTCAGAATGACATATATAATGTTAGTCGGCACAGCAATACCGACAAATTTATCATCTTGGATTATCCTCTAACTATCCGACAATCAACTGAATCAACGGAGGAGCGAAAAGAAGTACACCAATTAGCACTGCACTGATAGTTACAATCATAACTGCGCCTGCTGCAATATCCTTTGCCATTCCGACCATTCGATTAAATTTATTATGAAAAATCGCATCCAAAGAAAATTCAATCGCAGAATTGAACATCTCTGCAGAAATCACTCCGGCAATTGTCAACAACAAAATACAAAATTTGTTAATAGAAAAATTCAAACAATACGCACTCACCAATACCAATGATGCGACAAACAAATGAATTCGCAAATTACGTTCGCTTTTTAATGTCAAACGCATACCTTTTCTTGCATTTTTGAATGTATTAGAAAAATTCTGTTTCTTATATTTTGTCATATTTAATCCCCATACTTTCCAGTGCTTGTTTTTGGTGAGCAACTACAAAATCAAATTCTTCCTGTGTTTGGTGGTCAAAGCCCAACAAATGCATAATTCCATGGCTTATCATAAACACCAATTCTGTTTCTTTTGAGACCTCTTTCTTTTCAGATTCTTCAATTATCTTGTCTAATCCTATTATAATCTCTCCTAAATTAATTTCCAAGTCCAAAACGAATCTTTCATCTTCAGGAGAATCCGCAAATACCGCAAAAGTAATAATATCAGCAGGATAATCCTTGTTGCGATATTCCTTGTTTATTTGATGAGTTTTTTTACTCTCCGTAAACAAAATATCAAACGCTACAGAATTATATTCATACCCTTGCAAACAGCAGTTATCAGCAATTTCAGGACAGGTCATATAATAATCAAAAATCTTTTGTACAGATGTTTTTACTGATTCTATATCAACATTCCAAGCTTGATATTCATTTTCAATAAATATGTTATAATTCATTATGCATCCTTGTTTTCATTATTTGAACCTTCTTGTTTTTTAGGTTCAGGTTCATCACTCGGTTTTGGCTGTTTAGAATTTTCAAGTTCTTTGATTTTCTTTTCAAAATCTTCATCAAGAATTTTATTTGGCATTTCAATTTTGTTTTTCGCAAACTCCTCTGCAATATTTTCTTGATACTTGATTCTGTTATGTTGCATACCTCTCAAAATTCTGTTGAAAGTAAGCGCGATAACTTTCAAATCCTTCAATGTTAGAGGGCTGTCTGCAAGTTGACCGTCATTTAATCTTTCAACAATAATTTTGTCGATAATATTTTCGATTTCTTCAGAAGTTGCACCTTTCATCGCGCGTACAGCAGATTCAACCGCATCCGCAAGCATAAGTATTGCAGTTTCTTTAGTATTAGGTTTTGGACCTGTATAACGGAATTGTTCTTCCTTAACGTTCTCAATACCTTCTTCTTGAACTGCTTGGTTATAGAAATATTTAGCCAAACCTTCACCATGGTGTTGCAAAATAAAATCGCAAATTACGCTAGGCAATCCGTTTTTCTTCGCAAGCTCAACACCGTCTTTAGGGTGAGCGGTGATAACCATTTTACTCAACCTCGGATTAAGTTTGTTGTGTGGATTTTCTATACCGAAATATGATTGGTTTTCTACAAAGAACAACGGACGTTTTAATTTTCCGATATCGTGATAAAACGCACCAACTCTTGCCAAAATCGGATTTGCTCCGATTGCCTCGGCAGCAGCCTCACACAATGTTGAAACCATCAAACTGTGGTGATAAGTCCCCGGAGCCTCCATTTGCAAACGTTTCAATAATGGTTGGTTGTGGTCGCCCAATTCAGCCAAGCCGTAAGGTGTAATAATTTGGAAAGTGTTTTCCAAAATCGGAGATGCCCCTAATACGATAATTGAATTTAACACACCGTTTACAAATATATAAGCGCAATTGCGCAAAATCAAATAATTACTTACATCAATCAAACACTTATCGATAAAATACAAGCTGAGCATAATTAAAACACCTGCAATACCAAGGTTCAAACCTACCTTAATCAGGTCAACCCTTCTTGTATATTTGATTTTAGAAATCGTAATCATACCAATCAAAGAAAGGATGATAAATACAATCATAAATTGAGCATCATACTGCATACCAACCGTCAATACAGTTAGTAGCAGGGTCGCCAACAAAAATGAAACCCTTGGGTTTAAAAATATCGCAGAGATAATAATTACCCCAGGAATCGGCAATATATACGGAGAAGAACCGGTTGGCAATACAACCGCAGTAATACAGGTTAATATAGTCAACATGCCAGCAAGCGACATATATCTAGGTTCTAAAAGTTTCTTTTCAAAGACTTTTAAATATGCAATAAAGATAAGTGTAACAAGCAATACAAGAATATAAATTGACAAAATTCCCTGCCAATTAAGTTCATATACGTTGTACCCAGCCTCTCTTAGTGCATCTCGTTTTAACCTTGTTACCGGTTCACCTTCAAATACAATTTTTTCACCTTTTTGGAAGGTTACTTTATAAGGTTTCACAGCCTCTTGTGCGTTGACTTTTGCAATTTCTGTTGCCGCATCATCAACAACAAGATTTGGCACTATAACTTGTTCTAACAACGCTGTAATAACTGAGATTTGGCGTTTTGAAACATTTGTAACCAAATTGTTTTGAATAAGTGATTTAATATTATCTTTTTCGTAATCGTTTTCAGTGATACCGACTTGCAAAATGTTTACCAAAGACAAAGATGCTTTATCAAAGGCTTCACGCAAACTCGGCTCATCAACATGAAGTAAAAAGTCAATTATAAAATCTTTTTTAGGATTATCAGACAAGTCAAAAAGAATGTTCAATTCATCAATTTTTTCTTTTTCTGTTGAATTTTTCTTCCTGATTTGAAGAACTGAATTTTGGATAGTTTCAAGATTTGATTTAATAAAATCATCTTCTGCCGGAACCAAAATAGGTTCAACCTTTTGGGCAACTTCTCTTTTGTGCTGTTCAGTACGTTTCACATCTTCTACTGTCAAAGTTTTTTGAGCAACGATATCTTTCTTACTGATTCCGTTTTCAATAATACTTTGGAAAAAAAAGTTCTGAGATGCAACAATCGCAGTAAGAAAAACCGTAAAAGTGATTAAGTAAAACAATTTTACTGTTTTGGATGAGGTCAGAAAATCTCTTACCCTGTTTAAATATTCAGTTTTAATCATGTTTATAATCCTATTTTTACTTTTATTTTGATATATCAATTTTATTACTTATTTAAAATTTTTCAAGTGGGGGCAAAAGTCTTAATTTACAAAGCTTTAAGCTTATTTGCTTTTTATCTTCACATTCACCTGTTTCCATGATAGAATGAACCTATGAAAAGAAAACCAATAGTAGCAATAGTCGGAAGACCAAACGTAGGTAAATCAACATTTGTCAATCGTCTTGTGGGTGCAAGACATTCAATTGTAGATGATTTGCCTGGGGTTACACGCGACAGAATTTATTTTGATGTAGAGTGGCAAAACAAACAATTTACCGTAATTGACACCGGTGGTATTATTCCGGGGGATGAAGATGATATTATGGTTTCAATTTTTGACCAAGCAAGATTGGCTTGCGAAGAAGCTGAAAAAATCATTTTTATTGTAGACGGTAAAGACGGAATAAATCCGATTGACTATGATATTGCAAATGTATTGCGTCAATCAGGCAAACCGGTTTTTCTTGCCGTAAACAAATGCGATAACCCTGAATCATTGATGATGACCAGTGATTTTTACTCATTGGCACTCGGTGACCCTGTTGGAATTTCAGCACTACACGGTTCAGGTGGGGTAGGCGACTTGTTAGAATTGGTGACAGAAGATTTTGAAATCCTTGAAGAGGAAGAAGAAGACAAGCGCATAAAAATTGCAATTGTCGGTCGTCCAAACGCAGGAAAATCATCTATCGTAAACGCATTATTAAATGCAGACAGGGTAATTGTTTCAGATGTTTCAGGTACAACACGTGACAGTATTGACAGCTATGTCACATACAAAGACAAAGAGTTTATTATCGTTGATACCGCAGGTATCAGAAAGAAATCAAAAGTTGATTACGGCGTAGAAAAATTTGCCGTTGACCGTGCAATCCGTTCAATCAGAGATTGCGATGTGGCATTACTTGTAATTGATGCAAAAGAAGGAATTTCTGACCAAGACAAGAAAATTTCTTCAATCGTAACAGAGGCAGGTAAAGGGCTGATTGTCGCAATCAACAAATGGGATTTGATTGAAGACAAAAAAGCAAATACAATTAACAAATTTGAAAAAGAATTAGCAGTAGATATTCCATTTTTGAGCTTTGCACCAAAAATCTTTATCAGCGCAGTAACAAAACAGCGTTTAGGACAGATTTTTGACAAGAGTTTAGAAGTGTACGAACAATGTATCAAACGAGTTTCTACAGGCTTATTGAATAAGGTTATCAGTGAAGCTTATGCACTAAATCCACCAACAAGCTTTAAAGGCAAACGTTTGAAAATTTATTATGTAACCCAAGCTAAAACTCAACCACCGACTTTTGTATTATTTGTAAATAGTGAAGAGTTGCTAAAAGACAGTTACAAACGCTATTTGGAAAACAAATTACGTGAGGCTTTCGGTTTCTTCGGAACTCCGATAAGGATTTCTGTGCGCGAACGCGGCAATAAAGGGTAAGGTTGTCACCCTGAACTGACTAGAATATGATTTGAGATGAAATCGAAACGTAATATTCTGTTCCTACTCGGTGGTTCAGGGTTCTCTTATAAAACGAATTAAGTATAAGCCTAAAGTGTTTTATTAGAGATGTTGAAACAGTCTTGGATTATTGGCGGCTCGACCGGCTCAACGCAGCT